>DASQYQ010000514.1:0-9676 GCA_035639115.1 Sphingomicrobium sp.
GGCGGATCTTGCTGCCCTTCGGGTCGGCCTCCCCGCTCCAGATCGAATCGGTGACGACCAGCTCGCTGAGCTCGGATTTGGCCACTCGTGCGGCCGCTCCCCCCGAGAGCACTCCATGGGTGCAATAAGCGAAAACTTCGACCGCGCCCTGCTGCTTCAGCGCCGCGGCGGCGTTGCACAGCGTTCCCGCCGAATCGACGATGTCATCGATCAGGATGCAGGTGCGGCCGTCGACGTCGCCGATGATGTTCATCACCTCGGACTCGCCGGCGCGTTCGCGCCTCTTGTCGACGATCGCCAAAGGAGCGTTGTCGAGGCGCTTGGCGAGTCCGCGCGCGCGCACCACGCCTCCGACGTCGGGCGACACGACCAGGAGGTTACGATTGCCGAATCGGGCATGGATGTCGGTCGCGATCACCGGCGACGCGAACAGATTGTCGGTCGGGATGTCGAAGAAACCCTGGATCTGACCCGCGTGCAGGTCGATCGAAAGCACTCGGTTGGCGCCGGCCGTCGTAATCAAATTGGCCACGAGCTTGGCCGAGATTGGAGTGCGCGGGCCTGGCTTCCTGTCCTGCCGGGCATAACCAAAATAGGGTAGGACGGCCGTGATCCGCTTTGCCGACGCGCGCCTCAGCGCGTCGATGCAGATCAACAGCTCCATGAGGTTGTCGTTCGCTGGATAGCTAGTCGACTGGATCACGAACACGTCCTCCCCGCGGACATTCTCGTTGATCTCGACGAACACTTCCTCGTCGGCGAATCGCCGTACGCTCGCGTCGGTGAGCGGCATCTCCAAATATTCTGCGATGGAACGGGCCAGCGGCGTGTTGCTGTTCCCGGAGAGCAATTTCATGAGCGACTTATCCCCAGCGGCGAATCGCCATTAGCGACGCGGGCGCGGTCCCGTAAAGGTTGCGGCTTGGGGGCGGCTCGCTAAATCGCCCCCATGACTGACCGCTTGAGGATCGCGCTTGCGCAGATGAACCAGCGCGTCGGCGACCTCGATGGCAATGCCGCCGCGATGCTCGAGATGCGGCGCAGGGCAAAGGACGCCGACCTGCTGCTGTGCCCCGAGCTGCAGCTGACCGGCTATCCTCCGGAGGACCTCGTACTGAAGCCCGAGTTCGTCCGGCGCGCGCATGAATGCACCGACGAGCTGGTCGCCTCGACCATTGAGCCCGGCCCCGCCATGCTGATCGGCACGGTCGTCAATGAGGGCGGCTCCATCTACAATGCTTTCATCCTCGCCGACGGCGGCCGGGTGCTGGGACGCACGTTGAAGCACGAGCTGCCCAATTACGGCACCTTCGACGAAAAGCGCATCTTCACCCCCGGGCCATTGCCCGAACCGATGGAGTTCAAGGGGGTCAAGATCGGAGTGCCGATCTGCGAGGACATTTGGCTCGAGCCGGCCTGCGCGCATCTCGCGGATTCGGGAGCGGAAATGCTGCTCGTCCCGAACGGAAGCCCCTATGAGCTCGACAAGGATGAAACCCGCTATCGGCTTGCACGCTCGCGCGTGCTCGAGACCTCGCTTCCGCTCGCTTATTTGAATCGAGTCGGAGGGCAGGACGAGATCGTGTTCGACGGCTCCTCCTTCATCGTCCATCCGGACGGCGAACTTGTGGTTCAGATGTGCGACTGGAACGAAGCGCTGCTCGTCACCGACTGGGAGCGAACGAGCGAGGGCTGGCGCTGTGCCACGCGCGAAACGCACGAACTCGATGCATTTCCCGAGGACGTCTACAAAGCGATGATGGTCGGGCTGCGCGATTATGTGCAGCGCAACGGCTTCCCCGGGGTCATCCTCGGGCTTTCCGGCGGAATCGACAGCGCGCTCTCGGCCGCCGTCGCCGTCGACGCGCTCGGGCCCGACAAGGTGCGGGGCGTAATGCTCCCGTCCAAATATACCAGCGAGGAGAGCCTTAGGGACGCGCGTGAGTGCGCGCGGCTGCTCGGCTGCAGTCATGACGTCGTCCCGATCGCTCCCGGCGTGGACGGAATCGACGAAATGCTTCCACAGCTCACCGGCCTCGCGGCGGAGAACGTCCAGGCGCGGCTGCGCATGGTCGCGCTGATGGCCCTGTCCAACTCCGGCGGACAAATGCTGCTGACGACCGGGAACAAGAGCGAGATGAGCGTCGGCTACGCCACGCTCTACGGCGACATGGCCGGCGGCTATTCGGTTCTGAAGGACGCCTACAAGACCACCGTTTTCGCCCTGTCGCGCTGGCGCAACGCCAACAAGCCCGAAGGCGCGCTTGGACCCGATGGCCCGGTCATGCCCGAATGCGTGATCACCAAGCCGCCGACTGCGGAGCTGAGGCCCGGCCAGAAGGACGAGGACAGCCTTCCGCCATATTCCGTGCTCGACCGAATCCTCGAAGGGCTCGTCGAGCAGGAGATGTCCGTGGGAGAAGTCGCAAAGGCGACCGGCGAGGACGTCGCGCTCGTCGCCGACATCGAAACAAAACTGCTGAGGGCCGAATACAAGCGCCGGCAGGCACCGCCGGGAGTCAAGATCGGAAGCCGCAATTTCGGCCGCGACCGGCGCTACCCGATCAGCAACTTCTTCCATACGGGGCCGAAATGAGCGTCGTCACCCGCTTCGCGCCCTCGCCGACGGGCCGACTCCACGTCGGCAACATCCGAACGGCGCTCCACAACTTCCTCTTCTCGCGGAAGAACGGCGGCACATTCATCCTTAGGATCGACGACACCGACCGCGAGCGCTCGACCGCCGAGTTCGACCAGGCGATCCGCGACGATCTCGACTGGCTGGGCCTCGCGCCCGACGCGATCGTCCGCCAGTCGGAGCGGTTCGACCTGTACGAACGCGAGTTCGAGAGACTGAAAGTCGAAGGCCGCGTCTACGCCTGCTACGAGACGCCAGACGAACTGGAGCTTCGCCGAAAGGTGCTGCTCGGACGCGGGCTTCCTCCCGTCTACGAACGAAAGCCTGCGGATGCGCTTGTGCCGGAGGAGCGCACGCCGCACTGGCGCTTCAAGCTCGACCACGATTCACCCATCGCCTGGAACGATCTCATCCGCGGCGAGCAGAAGTTCGACCCGAAGCTTCTGAGCGACCCCGTCGTTCGCCGCGAGGATGGCAGCTGGCTGTACCTGTTGCCGAGCGTGATCGACGACATCGACCTCAAGATCAGCCACGTCGTGCGCGGCGAGGACCACGTCTCCAACAGCGCAGTCCAGATCCAGATGTTCGAAGCGCTCGGAGGCAAGCCGCCGAACTTCGCGCACGAGGCGTTGCTTGTCGCGGCAGAGGGGAAGCTTTCGAAGCGGCTCGGCTCCTATGGCGCGGAGCATGTGCGCGAAGAGGGGATCGAGCCGATCGCCTTGCTCGACGTGCTCGCTCGGATCGGCACGTCGGAGCCCGTCGAGCCGTTCACTTCGCTCGAAGAGCTCGCGAAGGGGTTCGATTTCTCGACGTTCGGGCGCGCTCCCGCTCATTTCGACCCTCACGAGGTCGAGCTGGTCAACGCGCGACTGCTCCACAAGCTCGATTACGAAGCGGTCGCCAAACGTCTTGCAACGCATGCAAATGAGGCCGATTGGCTGGCGCTTCGCGGCAATCTCGAGCGCTTCAGCGATTTCGAACTCTGGTTCGCGGTCCTCCACGGCGACATCGACCCCCCCGAGCTCGGCCACGACGAGCGCCTGCTCGTCAAGGAAGCCGCTGCAGCAGCCGAGGAGCTCGACTGGTCGGCCGAACCGTGGCGGGCGCTCGCCGACGAGCTCAAACGAAGCACCGGCAAGAAGGGCCGTGAGCTGTTCCACCCGCTTCGGCTTGCGCTGACGGGCAGGGAAAGTGGCCCGGAAATGGCGCCGCTCCTCGCAGCCATGGGCAAGGAGCGGGCCGTCCGCCGGCTCGAGGCTGCAGCGCGGCGCTGAGTCTGGTTAAGCGGGCGCTCTCGCCTTATCTTTCAGCTCATGTCCTTCTTCCCTACGCCGTCGAGTCCGCGCGAAGCGCTTCGGGACCTGTTGGCCTTCATGCGCCAGCGGAGCCGCGAGCAGGTGATCGGCGCCTGCCTCGCCCTTCTGGTGACGGCAATCATCGTCATCGAATTCCTCGTCGATTCGAAGGTGAACACAGCGCCCGACCCGCAGGTCGTCGAAGTGCAGCTCTATTCACCGAACCGAACGGACGCCCAGATCGCGGCCGACCAGAAGAAGGACCAGGCGGCTCTCGAAGCGCAGAAGAAAGCCGATCAGGAGCAGTACAAGCAGCTCGCGAAGCAGCTCCATATTGACTGACGACAATGAATGGATGGCGAAGGCGGTCGCGCTCGGCGAGGATGCGCGCGGCCGGTCGGCTCCCAATCCCAATGTCGGCTGCGTGATCGTCTCAAGCTCCGGTCGAATAGTCGGCAAGGCCGCGACTGCATCTGGCGGACGGCCGCACGCCGAAGCGGCTGCGCTAGCCGAAGCTGGCAAGAAGGCGGCGGGAGCGACGGTCTACGTGTCGCTCGAGCCGTGCGCGCATCACAGTGATCGCGGTCCCCCGTGCACCGACCTGCTGCTTGAGGCTCATCCTGCTCGAGTAGCGATCGGCCTCAAGGATCCCGACCCGAGGACTGCAGGCAAGGGCGTCCGCCGTTTGCGCCGGGCCGGAATCGAAGTAACGCTCGGTGTCGCGCGCGAGCTCGCCAGGCTTTCGCTTGCGGGATGGCTGACCCGCCTCGAGCTCGGCCGGCCGCGAATCACTCTCAAGCTCGCACTGTCGATCGACGGCAAGATCGCGCTTCCCTCGGGCGAATCGAAATGGATCACCGGCGAGGATGCGCGTCGTCACGTCCACGTCGAACGGGCGCACAGCGACATGATCCTCGTCGGACGCGGCACCTACATGACCGACGAGCCGAAGCTCGACGTCCGGCTTCCCGGGCTTGAGGGCCGCTCGCCAAGGCGTGCGCTACTCACTCGCGGCGACTCGGTCCCTGGCTGGGAAATCCTTGGAAATCCGAAAGATGTATATCGGCTTCATGACGTCAACGACCTTCTGGTCGAAGGCGGATCGGCGACCGCGACAGCCTTCCTCAACGAGGATCTGGTCGATCGCATACTGATTTACCGAGCACCGATCATCGTCGGCGAGGGCAAGTCGAGCTTCGGCTATGTCGGCCTCGACGCGATCGCCGATGCGCACGGCCGCTGGCGACTTGTCGACGAGCAGCGACTCGGCGTCGACCGGCTCGAAGTTTACGAGCGCGTGCGCTCGGCTTAAGCGCGGGCAATGTTCACCGGGATCGTCACCGACGTCGGCACCGTCCGAAGCGCTGAGAAACGCGGCGACCTCCGGCTTGTGATTGCGACCGCCTACGACATGGAAAGCATCGACCTCGGCGCCTCCATTGCCTGTTCCGGCGCATGTCTGACCGTGGTCGATAAGGGCGAGGACTGGTTCGCCGTGGACGTCTCGGGCGAGACCGTGTCGAAGACCGCAGCCGAGCATTGGAAAGAAGGCGCCCACCTCAACCTCGAACGCTCGCTTCGCCTCGGCGACGAAATCGGGGGCCATATCGTGACCGGCCACGTTGACGCGGTCGGCACCGTGGTCGGCCTGTGCCCCGAAGGAGATTCGAAGAGGGTCGGGATCAGCGTTCCTCGCGCGTTGGGCTCGATGATTGCTGCAAAGGGCTCGGTCTCGCTCGACGGAGTCTCGATGACCGTGAACGACGTCCGAAACGCCGAGGACGGAACGACTCACTTTTCGGTCAATGTCATCCCGCACACAGCGCGGCACACGACCCTGGGCGAACTAGACCAAGGGCGACAGCTTAATGTCGAGGTTGACGTGCTCGCGCGCTATATCGACCGGATGTTGGCTGCTCGATCACAGTAGAAACAGCATTATTCCTGCTTTTCATCACATTCCAATGTGATACATCGTTTGCATGAGCACGACTCTCATCGAACGCCTGGAGACTATCATCGCCGCTGGCGAGATCAGCCGCTCCGGCCTCGCCCGCGCTGCAGGCCTCCATCCGAACAGTCTTCGAAAGCTCGGCTCGCCGGATTGGAATCCCACCGCCGACACGCTGACACGGCTCGAAAAGCTGATTCAGCAGGGAACCGCCGAGGTGCTGGTCGGCATCGAAGCGATCATCGACGAAGCGCGCAACGGGCGGATGTTCATCCTGATCGACGACGAAAATCGCGAGAATGAGGGAGACCTCGTCATCCCGGCGCAGATGGCGACTCCGGATGCGATCAACTTCATGGCACGGCACGGCCGCGGCCTCATCTGCCTCGCTCTGACCAAGGACCGCGCCGAGCAGCTCGGGCTCGAGCCGATGACCCGGACCAACCGCAGCCGCAACGAGACGGCCTTCACCGTCTCGATCGAGGCGCGCGACGGGATTACGACCGGAATCAGCGCGGCCGACCGCGCCCGAACGATCGCGGTCGCCATCGATGCTTCGCATGGGCCGGATGAGATCGTCTCTCCGGGCCACGTCTTCCCGCTGATCGCCCGGCCGGGCGGAGTTCTGGTCCGCGCCGGCCACACCGAGGCCGCCGTCGATGTCGCTCGCCTCGCGGGCCTGAACCCGAGCGGCGTCATCTGCGAAGTGATGCGTGAAGACGGCACCATGGCGCGGCTCGAAGACCTGATGGACTTCGCGCGGACTCACGGCCTCAAGATCGGCACAATCCGCGACCTCATCGCCTATCGGCTCAAGAAGGATCATCTCGTCGAGCGCGTCGGCAGCACCCCATTCATCGCAAGCAGCGGCGCACAATGGCAGGCCCAGGTCTTCCGCGACAAGTCGAGCGGCGAGGAGCAGCTCGCGCTCGTTCACGGAGCGCTCGACACCGACGCGCCGGTGCTCGTCAGGATGCACAGCCTCGACCTCTTCGCCGACGTGCTCGGCGAAAGAGGCCCCAAGTCGGACCTTCTTCACTCTGCGATGCGGATGATCGAGGATGAAGGCTCGGGAGTCGTCGTCACGCTTCATGCCGCGGCGCCGGGCTCCCTCTCGCGCTCTATCGACCTCCGCTCGGGCAAGCCTGCCGAGCTGGGCGATGCAGTCCGTGGCTACGGCACCGGGGCGCAGATCCTCGCGGCGCTTGGAATTCACGACATGATCCTCTTGTCCAATTCGCGCCATTCGCCGGTCGGCCTCTCCGGTTATGGGCTCGCGATCATCGAGGAGCGGCCGATCAGAGTGGAAGTATAAAAATGTCGACGTTCCTGCTCGTCGAGGCGCGTTTCTACCCTCACCTCAACGACATGCTTCTCAAGGGCGCCCGCCGCGCAATCGAGGCGGCCGGGCACAAGCACGAGACGATGACCGTCCCCGGCGCGCTCGAGCTTCCCGGAGCGATTGCGCTTGCTGCTCGAAGCGGGCGCTTCTGCGCGTTCGTCGCGCTCGGCGTGGTCATCCGCGGCGAGACCTATCATTTCGAAATAGTGTCGAACGAAAGCGCGCGCGGGCTGATGGAACTGACGCTCCAAGGCTATGCGATCGGCAACGGCATCCTCACCGTCGAAAACGAGGCGCAGGCGGTCGAGCGTTGCGATCCCGGCCAGCTCGACAAGGGCGGCGGCGCCGCTCGCGCTGCGCTCGCGCTTTACGATCTCCGGGCGAAATACGCGCCCTAGCTTCCTGCGGCGCGCCCGCTATGCGCGGTTGGTGACTCGCCACGCATCCCACCCGCATCCGCTCGCATTTCCGGCGCTACTTCTCGGCAATGTCGCGCTTGCGTTCGGGCCATGGCTCGTCCGCCTCGCCGATACGGGGCCGGTGGCGGCGGGCTTTTGGCGGCTGGCGCTTGCCTTGCCGTTGCTGCTTCTGATCGGCCGCTTCGCCGGCCAGCCGGCGCATTGGCCACGCCGCGCCTTGGTCGCGACGGTGGCGATCGCAGCAATCTTCTATTCGCTCGACCTCGCCGCGTGGAACGCCGGCATCCGTCTCACCAAGCTCGGCAACTCGACGCTGTTCGGCAATTCGGGAAGCTTCGTGTTCGCGATCTACGGCCTGATTCTCGCGCATCGCGCACCGTCTCTGAAGCAAAGCCTCGCACTTTTGATGGCGCTGGGCGGCGCTGCTTTGCTGATGAGCTCGAGCTACGAGCTCAGCCCGAAGAATTTCACCGGCGACCTGCTGACGCTCGTCGCGGGCCTATTGTACGGCGGCTATCTCATCTTCGTCGAACGCGGTCGCATGCAGCTGAAGCCGCTGCCGCTGCTGATCCTTGCGACGATCTTCTCGATTCCGATCCTGTTCCTCATCAGCCTCGTTCTCGGAGAGCGGATCTGGCCCCACGACTGGACCCCGCTGCTGATATTCGCGCTGTCGAGCCAGGTGCTCGGCCAGGGGCTTCTCGTCTATTCGATCGGCACGCTGCCCCCGCTCGTCGTCGGCCTCGGCCTTCTCACCCAGCCCGCGATCTCGGCGACGGTCGGCTGGCTCGCCTATCGCGAGACGCTTTCCGCGGCAGACATCATCGGTGCCGTCGGGATCGCAGTCGCGCTGGTCATCGTCCGGTTGCCGGATCGGGGCTTGCGCGCGCCGGACGAGCCGCCCAGTTGAGCGCCATGTCCGACCCGAGTCCCCTAGAACAGCTTCGCCGGCGACTCGCGCTCGCCGTCGGCGAGAATGCCGTGTTCGACGGCTGGACCCGCCAGGCGGTCGATTCGGCAGCCCAGCAGCTCGGAATTGATCCGGTGCAGGCGCGCCTTGCAATGCCGAAGAGCCAGGCTGGAATGGTCGACACCTACATCCAGGAGGTCGATCGCGGTCTCGAAGCCTATTTCACTCCAGAGCGAATCGCCGGGCTGAAGATCCGCGAGAAGATCCGCGCCCTGATCTGGCGGCGCTTCGAGATCATGGCTCCGGCACGGGAAGCAGTTCGGCGGGCGCTGGCGATTCTCGCAATGCCGCAAAATTTGCCGCTCGCGCTCCGGACCTCGTGGCGAACTGCAGATCATATGTGGCGGATTGCCGGCGACACCAGCACCGACTTCAACCATTATACGAAGCGAATGACGCTCGGCGCCGTCTATGCCTCGACCCTCCTCGTCTGGCTCGACGACGAGAGCCAGGGCTTCGCCGAAACCGCGGCCTTCCTCGATCGTCGAATCGACGATGTGATGAAGATCGAGAAGGTGAAAGCCGACTGGCGCGGCTCCTCCGAGCAGCGGCTGAGCATGTCCCGATTCTTCGGCCGGCTGCGTTACCCGCCTAGGTAGGACTGCGTATCCCTGAAGCCGCTGCTTTTCGGCTATGGATTCGTTAAGCAGTTAATGATAATCAGTCGCAACAATGAACGCGCCCTTTCATCCTGAGACTCTGAGCCTCGATCATCTTCCGATCGGGAGAAAAGCGCGCGTGCTGTCGATCGACTGGTCCGGCCTGGACGAGGCCGAATCGTGCCGGCTCCGGCATTTCGGCTTCGATGAGGGTGTTACGGTCGAGCCCTTGCACCTCGGGCCGTTCGGGCGCGATCCCATCGCGATTCGCGTCGGCCGGATGACGGTTGCGATCCGGCGCAAGCACGCCGGCGCCGTCAGAGTCGCTCCGCTAGAGCAGTGAACCCCCTCCCGCTCGTTGCTGTCGCCGGCAGCCCAAATGCCGGCAAGAGCGCGCTGTTCAACGCGCTGACCGGCGCTCGGCAGAAAGTCGGCAATTATCCCGGAGTCACCGTCGAGCGG
>DASQYQ010000515.1:0-4238 GCA_035639115.1 Sphingomicrobium sp.
TCGCCGATCATCGCGAGCAGCTGGACCGCTCGCTGGCCAAGGTTCGCTCGATCGACGACGATCGCATTCTCCGCCGCCTGCGAGCGCTGGTGCTCGCAATCCTTCGCACCAACGCCTTCGCGCCCGCCGCGGATGAAGCGCTGGCGTTCAAGATCAATTCCTCGGAGGTGCCCGGTCTTCCGGCGCCGGTGCCATGGCGCGAGATCTGGGTCTACAGCCCGCGGGTCGAAGGCATCCACCTTCGCGGCGGCCCGGTCGCCCGCGGCGGGATTCGCTGGTCGGACCGTCGCGACGACTTCCGAACCGAAATCCTTGGACTGATGAAGGCCCAGCTGGTCAAGAATGCGGTGATCGTTCCGACTGGCGCGAAGGGGGGCTTCTATCCAAAGCAGCTACCGCCGATGTCGAACCGCGACGCCTGGCTCGGCGAGGGCACGGAGAGCTATCGAATCTTCATCCGAGCGCTGCTTTCGATCACTGACAATCTGGTCAACGACCAAGTCGTTCACCCCGACAATGTCGTCATTCACGACGGCCACGATCCCTATTTCGTCGTCGCTGCCGACAAAGGCACCGCGACATTCTCCGACATTGCCAACGGGATCGCGCTCGACCGCAATTTCTGGCTCGGCGACGCGTTCGCGAGCGGCGGCTCGAACGGATACGACCATAAGGCGATGGGGATCACCGCGCGCGGCGCGTGGATCTCCGTTCAGCGGCATTTCCTCGAAATGGGGATCGACGTTCAGTCGGATGAGATCACTGTCGCCGGCTGCGGCGACATGTCGGGCGACGTCTTCGGCAACGGAATGCTGTTGTCGAAGACTCTCAAGGTCATTGCTGCGTTCGACCATCGCCATATCTTCATCGATCCCAATCCCGATCCCGAGACGAGCTGGACAGAGCGCAAGCGGCTGTTCGACCTGCCGCGCTCGAGCTGGGACGATTACGATCGCGAGCTGATCTCGAAGGGCGGCGGAGTCTACGCCCGGACGGAGAAGTCGATCTCGCTCAGCGCGGAAGCCCGGCACGCGCTCGGAATCGAAGCGAAGCAGGTCGATCCAATCTCGCTGATCAACGCCGTCCTCAAGGCGCCGGTCGACCTTCTCTGGTTCGGCGGCATCGGGACGTACATCAAGTCGTCGATTCAGAGTCAGGCGGCTGTCGGCGATCCGTCCAACGACGTGCTTCGCGCCGATGCAACGGAAGTTCGGGCGAAGGTCATCGGCGAAGGCGCCAATCTTGCAATCACGCAGGCCGGCCGAATCGAGTTCGCCGAGCACGGCGGGCGAATCAACACCGACTTCATAGACAATAGCGCCGGCGTCGATTGCTCCGACAATGAAGTGAACATCAAGATCCCGCTCAACAGCGAGATGCGCGACGGGACCCTGTCCTTCGAGAAGCGCAACAGCCTGCTCGTGAAGATGACCGACGAGGTCGCGGACATCGTGCTCGAAGACAATAGGCTGCAAACGCTTGCGCTTTCGATCGCCGAGGCGGGCGGAGCAGTCGCTCTTCCGGCGCATGTGCGCACGATAGAGCTGCTCGAGGCGTCCGGCCGCCTCGACCGCAAGGTCGAGGGTCTTGCAACGAGCGAGGAACTGCTGCGCCGAGTGCAGGAGGACCGCGGCCTCACCCGTCCGGAACTCTCGGTCGTTCTGTCGGTCTCGAAGCTTGTTCTCCACGAAGCCGCCGGCGAGCTCCATCTGGCTGACGATCCGCTCCTCGAGCCGCAATTGTTCGAAGCTTTCCCTGCTCCGATGCGCAAGGCGCATGCGGAAGCGATCCGCGCTCACCGGCTGCGCCATGAGATCATCGCCACGAAGGTCGCGAACCGCCTCGTCAACCGTCTCGGTCCGGGCGTCGCCTTCGATATGACGGAAGAAGAGGGCGCGTCGCTGCGTCAGGTCGTCTCGGCCTTCCTGGTCGCGGAGCGGCTGCTTGACCTCGACAGGCTGTGGAAGGAAATCGAGGAGGCACAGCTTCCGGAAACGGTTCGAATCGAACTCTTCTCGATCGCTGCTTCGAGCATCCGGTCGCATGTCTCGGACATTCTCCGCGCAGCCGGCGGCGAAATTCGGGTTTCGGCATTGTGCGGAACGCTCGAGCCAGGAGTCCGCAAGATTGCCGCCGCCGCGACCAAGTTGATCCGCTCCGAGGTGCGCAACGAGGCGTCCGCGCGGCGGGATCGCCTGCTCGCGCTCGGCGCAAGCGACGACATCGTGCGAGGCCTCGTTCGACTGTACGAGCTCGACGGCGTTTTCGGACTAGCCGCGCTCGCGGCGCGACAGAAGCTCGACGAGCTGGCGGTGACCCGCGCTTATACTCGACTGGGCGAGGCGCTCGGCCTCGATTGGGCCCAGCAGCAGGTCGATCGCTTCGTTCCTGCCGACCAGTGGGAACGGCTTTTGACCGCAGGACTGGTTCGCGACTTCGAGCAGCTTCGAGTCGAGTTCCTCTCGCGGTGCCAGGGCAGCGATCTCGACGAGTGCGTCGACGGCTGGGTGGAGCATCACGGCGCGAGGATCGAGCAGTACCGCGAGCTGGTGCGGCGCGCGCGCAGCGAAGGTCACGTCACCGCTCCGATGCTTGCTCAGATGGCCAGCCAGGCGCGAATCCTGCTCGGGCGCTGACCGAATTCGGTTCAGCCTGAGCTCTGCTGAAAGAGCCACTGCCTGATCGCGGAAGTGAGGTTCGGCGGCCGTTCCGAATGGAGCCTCTCCGAATCGATCTCGGCCACGAGCGCGTTCACTGGGCACCCGAGCTCACGCGCAGCATTCTCCAGCGCCCGCCAGAACATCGGCTCGAGGCTAATCGAGGTCTGGTGCCCCGCAATGAGCACCGAGCGCTTGGTCGGTGGAGCGTAATCGGGCCCCATCAATACATGTGCTGGCCGCCATTGATCGACAGCGTCGACCCGGTGATGAAGCCGGCATTCTCGTCGCACAGGAAGGCGACTCCGCGGGCGATCTCATCGGCGTGGCCGAGCCGCCCGACCGGTATCCGAGCGACGATCTTGCCGAGGACGTCCTCGGGCACGGCGGCAACCATGTCGGTGTCAATGTAGCCCGGCGCGACCGCGTTCACGGTCACTCCGAATCGGGCACCCTCCTGGGCGAGCGCCTTGGTGAAGCCGTGAATGCCGGACTTGGCGGCCGCGTAATTGACCTGACCGTACTGGCCCGCCTGACCGTTGATCGAGCCGATGTTGACGATCCTGCCGTAGCCACGGGCAGTCATGCCTTCAAAAACCGCCTTTGCCATGTTGAAGCAGCCGCCAAGGTTGGTGTCGATCACCTCCTGCCACTTCTGCCGATCCATGCGCTTCATCGTCGTGTCGCGGGTGATTCCCGCATTGTTGACGAGGACGTCGACGGGGCCGAGGTCGGCTTCGACCTGGCGGGCACCTTCCTGGCAGGCGTCGAAATCCGACACGTCCCACTTGTAAGATTTGATTCCGGTCCGCTCGCTGAACTCGCGCGCCCGCTCGTCATTGCCCGCGTAATTGGCTGCGACCTGAACGCCCATGTCCCTGAGCGCGATACTGATCGCTTCGCCAATTCCGCGCGTACCGCCAGTGACGATCGCCACTCGAGCCATGAGTCCCTCCTGCTTGTTTGCGGCAGCGCGCTTAGGCGCGGGGCAGCCAGCCCGCAAGTTCGCGCTCGATCAGCCGTTCGAGCATGGCGATGCTTTCCGGTGAGTCGTTGAGACAATCGAGCAATGCAAACTTCTCGCCGCCCGAGTGAAGGAAAGTGTTGCGGCCGCGAATTCCCAATTCCTCAAGCGTCTCGATGCAATCGGTGGAAAAGCCGGGAGCAGCGACGGCCACCCTTTTGATGCCTTGCTTCGGATAGGAGGCGAGAATCGCGTCGGTCGCCGGCTCGAGCCATTGCGCGCGGCCGAATTTGGACTGGAAGGCGACATCGACCTCGCGCTTCAGAGCTTCCGAAAGGAGGCGTGCGGTCTTCTGGCAGTGGCAATGGTAGGGATCGCCGAGGTCGCGGGTCCGAACCGGCATTCCGTGGAAGCTCAGGAGCAGCCGCTGGGGACTGAAGTCGAGCCTCGAAAGTTGGTTCGAGACATGTAAGCGCAACGCTTCGATATAGAGCGGGTCGTCATAATAAGGCGGAAGCGTACGGACCGCCGGCTGCCAGCGCATCCGCGCGAGCACGCCGAAGACGGCATCGTTCGCGGTCGCTGTCGTCGCCGCGCAATATTGCGGATAGAGCGGC
>DASQYQ010000516.1:0-2245 GCA_035639115.1 Sphingomicrobium sp.
TAAGGGGATCCAGGCGGTCGAACTTATCCTGGTCTGACCAACTGGGTCCCCTTGACCTCGCACCGCTGCGCGGTGCTCGCCGGGGATGACACCGAGTTTGCGGTTTAAGCCGAGTTAGTACCGATAATGATCCGGCTTGAACGGCCCTTCGGCCGACACGCCGATATATGACGCCTGCTTGTCGTTAAGCTTGGTCAGTTTGACCCCGAGCTTGTCGAGGTGAAGCCGCGCAACCTTCTCGTCGAGGTGCTTGGGAAGGACGTAGACTTCGTTCTTGTACTTGTCCGCGCCGGTCCAAAGCTCGATCTGAGCCAGAACCTGGTTGGTGAAGCTCGAGCTCATCACGAAGCTCGGATGCCCGGTCGCGTTGCCGAGGTTCACCAGCCGGCCCTTCGACAGCACGATGATCTTCTTGCCGTCCGGGAATTCGACCTCGTCGACCTGCGGCTTGATCTCGGTCCACTTCATATTGGCCAGCGCGCCGATCTGAATCTCGCTGTCGAAGTGGCCGATGTTGCAGACGATCGCCATATTCTTCATCGCCCGCATATGGTCGAGCGTGATGACGTCCATGTTGCCGGTGGCCGTGACGAAGATGTCGGCGCGCTTGGTCGCCTCCTCCATCGTCACAACCTCATAGCCTTCCATGGCCGCCTGAAGCGCGCAGATGGGATCGATCTCGGTGACCAGCACACGCGCGCCGCCGTTGCGCAGTGACGCGGCCGAGCCCTTGCCGACATCGCCGTAGCCGGCAACGCAAGCGACCTTGCCGGCCAGCATCACGTCCGTTGCGCGGCGGATCGCGTCGACCAGCGATTCCTTGCAACCGTAGAGATTGTCGAACTTCGACTTGGTGACGCTGTCGTTGACATTGATTGCCGGGAACGGGAGCTTGCCCTGCTTGGCAAGATCATAGAGCCTATGGACACCCGTCGTCGTCTCTTCCGAGACGCCCTTGATGGTCTGGACAGTCTTGGTGAGATAGCCCGGTCGCTCGGCAAGGAAGCGCTTCAGAGTCGCGACGAAGATCTCCTCTTCCTCGTTCGACGGAGCGAACAGATCCTCCCCCTTCTCGACGCGATAGCCCCAGAGTGCGAACATTGTCGCGTCGCCACCGTCGTCGAGGATCATGTTGGCGGTCGTGTCATGACCCCAGTCGAAGATCCGGCAGACATAATTCCAATAATCTTCGAGGGTTTCGCCCTTGACGGCGAACACTGGAATGTTCCGAGCGGCGATCGCTGCTGCCGCATGGTCCTGCGTCGAGAAGATGTTGCAGCTCGCCCAGCGCACTTCGGCGCCGAGCTCGACCAAAGTCTCGATCAGAACCGCGGTCTGGATCGTCATGTGCAGCGAACCGGTGATCCGAGCGCCCGTGAGCGGCTTCGACGCGCCGAATTCTTCGCGCAGCGCCATGAGTCCCGGCATCTCGGTCTCGGCAATCTCGATTTCCTTGCGTCCGAAGTCGGCAAGGCCGAGGTCCTTCACGACATAGTCGTTGAAACGGGTTTCAGCCTGGGTAGCCACGTCGAGATTCTCCGGATGAATTGGTGGGCTGCGCTTTGCAGCAGTGGTGCCGCCGTTAGTCGCGAGCGACTGCAAACGCAAATATAAAGAATTCTTTATATGTCGAATCCCGAGCCGCAGCGGTCACCGCACGCAGGTGAAGAACATGAGATAGACCAGCCGGCCGTTTTCGAGACTGTCGCCAAAGCCAGGACCAGCCGTGTGCCAATATTGCGGCTGAAGCAGCACGAGCCGGTTGAACCGCATCGGAACCGTCATCGTATGCTCCCACTTCGAGCGATCGAGCCCTTCCTTCACCACGATGTCGCGGTGCATTTCCCCGTAGGAGGAATAGCCCAGTTCCTTCAGTTCCTCGTTCGTCATTGGAACCCTGTCCGTCCCCGTGCGGATGTGACGAAAGAAGTCGGTACCGCCGCGACAATCTTCGGGGCGGCTGAGATAAAGTATGCCCGACAGGTTGCTCGGATCCACGTGCACGCCCGCGAGCTTGTCATCAGATGCGAGCGTCAAGCGGCAGTTCGAATGGGCGAAATTCTCCGCGCGTTCTGCGCGAAAGGGCTGCCGCATGATCGCCGAAACGGCTTCGTCCAGTTTCGGGATGTCCAGCCTCTCGAGCGAGTCGCGACCGGGGTAGTTGCCCGTCTTGGCGTAGGTGAGAGTTAGGGCCTTAGCTCGAAGGGTGTGCGGATCGCTCAGGAAGTCGTCGATGACGTAGACG
>DASQYQ010000517.1:0-3604 GCA_035639115.1 Sphingomicrobium sp.
TAGCGCGCGTCCTTCTTCGGGCCTGCGCCGCTATCGAGGTCATTCAGCGAATCCTTTCCCTTGCCCGCGTCGAGGTCTGAAATCAGCCGCTTCGCTGCGACCGCTGCCTCGCCGGCGTGGGGAGAGTAAGCGACGACCTTGAGCGTTGCGCTTGCCTCATTGAACTTCCCGTCCTCGACGTAGGCGATGGCCGAATTCATCCGGACGCCTATGTCCTGCGGCGCGAGGTCGGACGCATAGTGAAGGGCCGCAACCGCATTGTCAGTCGGGGCAATGCCTTGCTGGAGGTACGACCAGTAGTAATCGTAGAGCGGCTCCGGATCCTCGGTATCGATCTTGTTCGCCGCGATGAACTCCTGGCGCGCCTGATCGAAGAGGTTCTTGCGAGTATCGCCATCCGCGTCCTTCGCCTTGTCTTCGACGGCGCGGCCCTTCAGCACCATCGCTTCGGTGTCGCGGGGGTTGGCCGCGAGCGCTCGATCTGCCGCTGCGCCCGCGGCCTCCGGATGGCCTGCCTCCAGCTCCGCCTCCGCAAGCGTGCTTTCGACCAGCTCGTCTCCCTTATACTGGCTCTCGACGCCACGGACCTGGGCCGCGAGCGTCTCGGCGGCTTGTCCTTCGTAGCCGTACTTCACCTTCGCGCGGCTCATGATCACCTGCGCGGCGCCGGGGCTCAGCGGCTGGACGTCGATGTTGCCGATGGTGATTCGCTGCCCGCCGATCTTGAACGCCAGCATTCGCTCGGTGACATATTTGTTGAGCTCGCCGTCGAGCTGCTTGACGTCGCCGAACACCTCCTTGGCGGCTTGCATCGACGGCTCGCCCTTACCCAAAGCGTTGAGATAGCGGATGAGCTGCCCCGATCGCTTCGGCTCGAGCAGTAGATAGTGCGTGAGGAGCCAGCTGCGGCCATAGAAGGCGTCGATGTCGAGGTCAGTCATTTTCCCCTGAAGACCTGCCGCGAGTTGCTCAAAGGACGGCGGGTTCATGTTGAGCAGCGAATAGGCGCGGCTCTGTAGCGGTTGCCCGAACCAGACCGACCCGTCGCTGTCGAATTTTGCGGTGGACAGGAATTCGGCGAAGCCTTCGACGTACCATTCGGGGTATGGTCGATCGAGGTCCTGCATCATCAGGTGATGCGTATATTCGTGGAAGAAGATTGCGTCGGGATCGTCGTTCGATTCCGTTCGACGCGGCACATAAGCGAGCGAGCCCTGGACGCGGCCCGTATAGAAGCCGGCTTGCCACGCCTTCTTGTCGCCCATGATCAGATGCACGTCCTTCTCCGTCGGCACTACGAAGACGGTCAGGCGATTGCCGTCGCCTACCTGCGGATCGGCCATGGACATGGAGATGCGCGCGGCCTTGTCGAAGCGCTCAAGCTTGGCGGCAAACTCTTGGAGCTGTTTTGGACTTTCGTCGGCGTAGATCACGAAATGCTTAGAAGCGGCTCGATACCATGCCGCATTCGCCGGTCCTGCGCTGAACAGCGCCGCGGCGCACACCCAACTCAACGACAAACGCATATTCGCCTCCCCCTCGGCAAGGCGAGGCTAACAGCTGCGGCCGCCAGCGCAAGTAGTTCTATTAACGCGTATTTTAAAGAAAGCTGTAGGGATCCACGTCGACACTTACGCGGACTTTCGGGCTCCAATCGAGTTCGCCGAGCCAGTCGCGGATGACGTCCTGGACGTCGAGGCTGCGCCTGGCGTGGACGAGCAGGCGCTGACGATGGCGCCCGCGGAGCATTGCCAGCGGGGCTGGGGCGGGGCCGAAGACCGCCATTCCTTGCACCTCGGGCGCAGCATTGCCGATGCGCCTTGCGACCGCCTCGGCTTCGCCAGCTTCTTCGGCGGACACGACGATCGCTGCCAGGCGCCCAAAGGGCGGCATCGCTGCCTCGCGACGCGCTTCGGTCTCGGCTGCGTAGAAGCCCGGTGCATCGCCCGAAACCAACGCGTCAATGACGGGCGCTTCCGGATCGTGCGTCTGTACGAAGACTCGGCCGGGCTTGTCACCGCGCCCCGCTCGGCCCGCGACCTGTTGAATCTGCTGGAAGCTGCGCTCGGCGGCACGCAGGTCGCCGCCCGCCAGGCCCAAGTCCGCGTCGACCACCCCAACCAGCGTCAGATTCGGGAAGTGGTAGCCCTTGGTGACCAGCTGCGTGCCGATCACGACATCGATCGCGCCAGCCTCCATCGCTCCCACGAACTCGGCGGCACGGAGCGGCGACCAGATTGTATCTGACGTTACGATCGCGGTGCGCGCGTCGGGGAACAGCTCGGCGACTTCGTCGGCGATGCGCTCGACCCCAGGTCCGCAGGCAACGAGGCTGTTCTCCTCGCCGCACTCGGGACAGGCTTTTGGCGGGGGCATGACGTGGCCACAGTGGTGGCAGGCAAGGCGATGCATCAGCCGGTGCTCGACCATCCACGCAGTGCAGTTGGGGCATTGGAAGCGGTGGCCGCACTGGCGGCAGAGGGTGAGCGGCGCAAACCCGCGCCGGTTGAGGAACAGTAAGGACTGCTCGCCGCGGTTGAGATTGGCCTCGATCTCAGCGACCAGTGTTGGCGCTAGCCAGTGTCCGCGTGCCGGCGGGTCCTGAGTCAAATCGATGGCGCGGATGTCGGGCAGCGAGGCGCCTGCGAACCGCTGTGGAAGCGATACCTCGCGATATCGACCGAGCTCAACCATCTGCCGGCTCTCGATCGGCGGGGTCGCTGTCGACAGGATGACGGGAATGTCCTCGAACTTGCCCCGCATCACCGCGCAGTCGCGGGCGTGATACTGTACGCCATCCTCCTGCTTGAAGCTCGGCTCATGCGCTTCGTCGACGACGATGAGGCCGAGTCTCGCGTAGGGCAGGAACAGCGCCGAGCGCGCGCCGACGGTCACGGCCGCTTCACCGCTTGCGATCCCGCGCCAGGCGCGGCGGCGTTGTGACGAGCGGAGGTCCGAGTGCCAGGCCACGGGCGAACAGCCGAACCGCGCCTCGAACCTCTTCAGGAACGGTTCGGTAAGCGCGATTTCGGGAAGTAGCACGAGCGCCTGCTTGCCCTGTCGAAGGCATTCCGCGATCGCTTCGAAATAGACTTCGGTCTTGCCTGAGCCCGTAACGCCATCGAGCAGCACGGGATCGAAGCCCTTTCCGACCGCCGAGGCCAGGCTTGCGGCCGCTTGACGCTGGTCATCGTTGAGATCAGGCGGGGCGAAGTCCGGGTCCGGAATAGCGAGAGGTCGGTCTGCATCGACGCCGACCGCCTCCAGAGCTCCGGCATTCACTAGGCCACGAACGACCGCGTCGCTGACGTTCGCGTGGTGGGCGAGTTCGCGGATGGTGCCCTGACGGCCGCCGAGTGCTGCCAGCGCCTTCTCGCGCTGTGGCGTGAGGCGGTCGGGGACCACGCCAGTTGGACGATATTCGGTGAGCTGGCGCGGTCCGTCGAGTGCTGCGGACGACGGCAGCACCATCCGAACAACCGAGGGCAGCGGCGCTAGGTAATAGTCAGCCGTCCACTCGCACAGCCGGCGCAGCGGCGCCGCAATGGGCCGCACGTCGAGCACCGAGGCGAGCGGTCGCAGGCGCACATCGGGGACTTCGTTG
>DASQYQ010000518.1:0-3504 GCA_035639115.1 Sphingomicrobium sp.
CCCCCGTCGCGAAGACGAAGGCGGTGACGTCGGCAACTCGGCGGCGCGCGGGAATCGCCATCAGTGGGTCCTCCCCATCTGCTTGTTGACTCGAAGCAACAGCAGCTTGGCGATGGTGAGCACGATGAAGGTGACGACGAAGAGCAGGAAGCCAAGGGCGATCAACGACGAGCGGTAGAGGTCGGTGTCCGCCTCGGTGAACTCATTGGCGATCGCCGCGGCGATCGAGTTGCTCGGCATTAGGAGCGAGGCGGAAAGATCGTGCGCATTGCCGAGCACGAACGTGACCGCCATCGTCTCGCCGAGCGCTCGGCCCAGTCCCAGGAAGATCGCTCCGATGATCGCCGAGCGGGTATAAGGCAAAGTGACGCTTCGAAGCACTTCCCAGCGCGTGGATCCGAGCGCGACCGCCGACTCCCTAAGCGGCGCAGGCACCGCGCTGAACACCTCGCGCGCAACTGCGGCGATGAACGGAATGACCATGATTCCGAGCACGATTCCCGCGGTGAGCATCCCAATGCCGATCGGCGGTCCGCTGAAGAGCGGACCAATGACCGCCTTTCCGCCCAGGTGATCGGCGAGCCAAGGCTCGACATGCGTTGCCATGAACGGAGCGAACACGAACAATCCCCACATGCCGTAGATGATGCTCGGGATCGCAGCGAGCAGCTCGATCGCGATTGCAATTGGTCCGCGCGTCCATCGCGGCGCTATGTCGGTGAGGAAGAGCGCGATGCCGATGCTGACCGGAACCGCGATGAGGAGCGCGATCGCCGAAGTGACTAGCGTCCCGTAGATCGGAACGAGCGCTCCGAAATGCCCGCCGACCGCGTCCCACTCGCGGCTGGTAATGAAGCGCCAGCCAAAGGTCTTGAACGCGAGCCGGCCGCCCCACGCCATCGACAGCGCTATTGCGCCGAGGAGGATGAGCACGAACCAGGCGGCGCCGGCGGTGATCAGCTCGAATAGGCGATCAGCGCCGGCCCCGCTCTTCCTGACTTCCGGAGCTTCGCTCCCGTCGATCGTTGCGGCCGTGGCGTTCACTTCACGTTCTGCGAGATGTAGCTTTCGATCTGCTGGACGAGGTCGCTAGGAAGCGGCACGTAGTCGAGCTTGTTCGCCCGATCCTGGCCGTGCTCGAGCGCATATTTGAAGAAGGCGACCGCGGCATTGGACCTGCCCTTGTCCTTGGGCTGCTTCGGGAGAAGAACGAAGGTGCTTGCTGCAATCGGGTAGGCCTGGGCGCCCGGCGCGTTGGTCATCACGAGGTTGAAGTCCTTCGCGTTCTTCCAGTCGGCGGTGGAAGCTGCAGCAGCGAAGGCGGCGGCACTCGGAGCAACGAACTGCCCCGCTGCATTCTGGACCAAAGCGTAGGTCATCTTGTTCTGGACGACGTATGCATATTCGACATAGCCGATCGAGTTCGGCAGCTGCTTCACATAGCCGGCGACGCCCTCGTTGCCCTTGCCGCCGACGCCGCCGGTCCAGTTGACCGTCTTGCCTTCGCCCGGGCCCGCCTTCCAGGTCGGGCTGACCTGGCTTAGATAGTGGGTGAAGTTGAAGGTCGTGCCGGAGCCATCCGACCGATGGACCGCTGCAATCGCCGAGCTCGGAAGGGTCACCCCCGGGTTGATCTTGACGATCGCCGGGTCGTTCCAGTTCTTGATCTTGCCCTGGTAGATGTCGGCGAGGATCGGCCCAGTGAGCTTCAGCTTCCCGGCGTCGAGGCCGGGGATGTTCACCACCGGGACGATTCCACCGACGATGACTGGGAACTGGGCGAGGTTGTTCTTTGCGAGCTCGTCCGAAGCGAGCGGCTGATCCGTGGCTCCGAAATCGACGGTCCCCGCCTCAACCTGCGCGATTCCGCCGCCCGAGCCGATCGACTGATAGTTGATCTGCGCGCCATTCTGCTTCTGGTAATCGGTCGCCCAGGCAGAAAGGACGGGATAGACGAAGGTCGAGCCCGCGCCGGTGATCTGAACGCCTGAACCGGCGCTGCCGCCGGCGGCATTCCCTTCGCTGCCGGCCTTTTGGCCGCAAGCAGCGAGAAGAGCGAGCGCGGGCAAGGCAAGAAGCAATTTGTTCATCGACTGGAACTCCTCATGGGACGCTATTCGGCTTCGCCCTAGCTGCCCTACGGCGAAGCATCTGTGACTCTGATGTTGCACTTTTATGACAAGGCCGCGATTGCGCCGGATCGGGGCGAGGCGTAGGCGGCCGCAATGGCGAACAAATACGAAGCCTTCGCCGCGCTTCACGTGCCCGGCGACCCCGTCATTCTCTACAATATTTGGGATGTCGGCAGCGCGAAGGCGGTGGCCGCGGCCGGCGCCAAGGCGCTCGCGACCGGGAGCCACCCGGTCGGCGACTCATCGGGCTTCGGCGACGCCCAGCAAGTGCCGCTCGATTATGTCTTCGACAATGCACGGCGGATCGTCGATTCCGTCGATCTTCCGGTGACCATCGATTTCGAGGGCGCTTATTCGATCGACCCCGAGGAGGGCGCCGCCAATGTTGCGCGCCTGAAGGAGACCGGCGCCGTCGGTTGCAATTTCGAGGACCAGGTCGTCGGCGGCGAAGGTTTGCATCCGCTCGAGCTGCAGGTCCGCCGAATTGCCGCAATCCGCCGCTCGGCCGGCGACGATTTTTACATCAACGCCCGCACGGACTTGTTCCTCAAGACTCAGAATTACGACGACTCGCTCGTCGATCAGGCGATCGAGCGCGGAAGGGCCTTTGCCGACGCGGGCGCGAGCGGCTTCTTCGTTCCGCGCCTATCCGACCCGCGTCAGATCGTCCGGATCGTCGAAGCCGTTCCGCTGCCATTGAACGTCATCGCCTTCCCCGGCGCTCCGCCGAAGAGCGAATGGGCGAATGCCGGAGTCGCGCGGATCAGCCACGGACCGTTCCCGCACCGGGCGTTGATGGCGAAGCTCACCGAAATGGCGCTCGAGGCGATCGCCTAGGCGCGACCGAACCGCCACCATTTCGTTCGCGGGCCGGACTTCAGGACCGTCTTCCGGAACAGTGTCGCGGCGAGGCGAAGGATTATCCCGACCCACAACGCCTGCCACATTATGGCGACGACATGCGGCCACCATTCCGGCTCCTGGGCAGCGCGCGCGAGCATCACCATCGGCGAAGACAGCGGGAAGATCGCCGCAGCGATGGCCTTTGGCGAATCGGGAGATCCGACGGCCGACGACGCAAGCGCGAAGATCAGCAGCTGTCCGAACGTTGCCGGCATCGCCAGGACCTGCACTTCGCGCGCCGTCGAGGCCTGCGCGCCGATGGTCAGCATGATCGCGCCGATGAGCAGGTAATTCATCGCGAAATAGACGACCACCAGAGCGAGGAACCCGGGCCAGCCGACCGCTGGAACCGGCAAGGTCGCAACACCGCCGTGCTTGATCATCTCTATGAACAGCGCTCCGGCGCCGACCCACACGATGATCCCGATCACCGAGGCTGCAAGCATCGCGAACAGCTTGCCGACGAACA
>DASQYQ010000519.1:0-4731 GCA_035639115.1 Sphingomicrobium sp.
CGAGCTCAGCACATCGAAAGCGAACATGGCGGCTGGGTCGCGTTCCGCAGCCGCAGTGACCGAGGTCGGCTTCCGCATCCGGGCGCGCCGCCTCACGCGCTCGAATATCGGCTTGCCCTTTTCGTCGAGCACGACGAGCTCGCCATCCAGGACGATGTCGGGCAGCTCCTGGAGGCAGGCGGCGACCTCGGGGAAGCAAGGCAGGAGGTCGTTCCCTCGACGCGATAACAGGCGCAGCTCGTCGCCCCGCCGTATCGCGAGCACCCGAAAGCCGTCGTACTTGAGCTCGAAGAGCCAGCCCGCACGGTCGAACGGCCGCGAAGCCGACGTGGCGAGCATCAGGTCGCGCGCCGAAGGCGTCCAGGCCGGCTCGGCTACCAGCCGCAGCTCCGGCTGGGTGGGCGGATGGGACTTGCTTTCCGATGTGTCTGCGGCACGAGGGGTGGACGAAAGGGGGTCCATCATCTTATCTTTTTGTCCGGAACGCCGAAGGGGACGGCCCGGTGACCCGCGAACAGACGACGCTGAAGAAGGCCTTGGAGCTGGCGGGCAGCAAGAAGGCGCTTTGCAGGGCCCTCTGGCTTTCCTATGAGGAGCTGGAGGATTACCTCGCAGGCAACAAGGCCGTGCCGCAATCGGTAGCTTCGGCGGCGGCGAAGATCGTGAAGGAGTCGAAACCGTGAACCGCGGGCGCGGTAGCACCTTTTGAGGTAACTCAACGCAGGCAACGGCGCCGCATCGAGCGCCGACTGGCCCACGTTGCGCGGCATGAGCGTTGCTCCCATGGGGCAACGCTGCGCCGGGAGCGCGCCAAGTCGCGGGACTTCCGGTTGATGTGCTCGCCCTCTTTCCTCGCCCATCGGCGTGGCGCCCTACCTGGAGAAGGCCATGGCAGATAACTTGAGCAACCGTGGCTCCCCTGACCGCGACCGCATCAACATGAACGAGGACTACGAAGTCCGGGACTGGGCCAAGAAGCTCGGCGTGAGCGAAGAGGAGCTTCGACGCGCCGTCGCGCAGGTCGGCGACAGGGCCGACGCGGTGCGCCAGCACCTCGGCCGCTAAAACCCCACAGCGCCCCACCTCCCAGGGCGCTTATTCGGCTTCAGCGCTAGACGCTGCCGCTCACCCTTGCTGATTGCGGGCGCGCCGACTTCAGCGGGCGCAGAAGCTTCAGAACGACGTTCGGGTCGCACGGCTTCGAGAGGAAATAGTCGAAGCCGCCTTTCTCGGCGAACAGCCTGTTCCCACGCTCGGTGTATTCGCCGCTGATGGCGATCAGCATCGCTTGCTGACCGGTGCCGCCCTGGCGCACGTTTCGCGCAACTTCCCATCCGGTCATGCCGGGCATCGCGATATCCACGATGAGAGCATCAGGGTGAACTTTTTCCAGGACGCGCAGCGCCTCGTTCCCGTTAGAGGCGCCATGGGTCTCGAACCCGTCGGCGCGCAGAAGCGCCATGAGGGTCGTCACCATGTCCGGGTTGTCGTCTACGACGAGAACCCGTACCAGGCGCGGCAAGCCCGAGGCGCGCTTAACCCGCGGCAGCACCTCACCTTGCGCAAGCGTGTTTAGAACCTCGTTCTCAGCCAACAGGCCCTCCCGAGTTCTTCTTATCGTTGAACGTTAGCAGTCCCGCCAGATTCGCGAAGTCAGGGAAAACCCGACAGCCCTGTCCCGTTCGATACCTTTCCGAGCGTCGGCTAGTGCGCTAGCGACTTCATCTGCAGGCCATAAAATTGAGCGTGGCCGCGCAACGCCGAATTTCAGACCCGCCTGCCGAACCCGCTTCCGGCGTTCGAAGAAGGCTGCGCATCATCGTCGCCGACGACAACAAGGACGAGGTGGTGACGCTCGCCACCGTGCTCGCCGATGAAGGTCATGAAGTTCGAGAGGTCTATCGCGGCGATGCGGTTCTCCGCCTGATCACCGAATTCGAGCCGCAGGCCGTGTTTCTCGACATCGGGATGCCGGGGATGAGCGGCTACGCGGTAGCGCGTACCCTTCGCGAGCGTTTCGGCGAGCGCGCTCCGCTGCTCGTCGCCGTGACCGGATGGAAGAAGGCGTCGGAGCGCCTGCTCGGACAGATCGTCGGCTTCGATCACTACGTCACGAAACCGTACGAGATAGACGAGTTGCTTGGCCTACTTGCGCCGCTGGTGGCGGGTGCAACGGCGGCCGCCGAACGAGCGGAACTGACCGACGAGCAGCGCCTGCTCCTGCAGGCGGCGCGCCTCATCGGGCAGGAGGAATTAGCGAGGGGCTTGCAGGTGAGCGAAACCGTGCTCGAGTCCTGGATGGAGGGACGCTCCTCGATCCCGCACCGGCACTTGCTCAACCTCGCGGATGTGCTCGTAACACTGGCGAGCAAGCTCGCGAAGAAGTGAAGTCGCCCGTAAGGCGAACAGCGAGCGGTGGCGCTCGCTATGCGCTCTTGTTCGCGGACAGGTCGCCGAAGAGCCGAGTCAACTCCTCCGGGTCCAGCGGCTTGACGAAGTAATGATCGCAGCCAGCTTGTCTTGCTTGCTCGCGAAACCTAACCGAGTCGTACGCCGTCAGTATCGCGATCTTCACCTGCATCAACTCCGGATCACGGCGGAATTGCCGGCAGACATCGATGCCGTCGGTGCCCGGCAAACCGATGTCCAGAAAAACGAAGTCGGGCTTGAACCGCCGCGCACTTTCGAGGGCGACGAACCCGTTTAGCGCGTAGTCGACCGTGTGCCCAAGGGAGCGGATCAGAAGGCACGTCATGTGTACCGCGTCGAGGTTGTCCTCGATTACGAGTACACGGTAAACGCGCGATTGAGGTGCGGAAGGTATGCGCTCCATCCGTAGCGCGGCGACTTTATCCTGCCTAGCTGGCGCGATAAAGTCGCAAAAACAACCACGCGCAATTTTGTAAGGGCTATCCCTACAGAGCGGCGGGTGTTGAGGGCCGTTCCAGTGAACGCGCCGCTGACTGTTGCTCGATTTGATGCACCAGCCTAAGCAGGTCGAACGGGTTACAAGGCTTCGCGAGGAAGTGATGAATGCCGCTGTCCTTCGCCATTTCTCTAGCTTCAGGGCTCGCTTGCCCCGTAACGGCAACCAGGGGCGGGCAATCTGGTCCGTGCTCGCGGGATAGTTCCCGAGCCACCTCGAATCCACTGCGGTCACGCATTTTCAGATCGAGAAGCACCACCCCGGGCTTGAATCCGCGCACGGCTTCCGCAACCTCGCCGCCGCTCTGCGTGGACCAGACTTCATGGCCTTCGCTGCGCAAGAGAATGCCCAGCGTCATGACGGTGTCGCGATCGTCGTCGGCAATAAGCACTCGCATGATCGGTTTCCCCTCAGCGCGCCGCAGCGAAGTTGCCGAGCTTGGTCTCGAGCTCGCTACGCTGCTCGGCCGTAGGCGCTTCTACGTCGGCGATCCACAGGTAGACCTGCTTCGGCTCGACCCCCAAAAGCTGCGCCACATCGAGCAGTGACCCCAGCGCTTGCGATGCGCGTATCAGCGCGAATGCGAAGTTGTTTGCCGCGACGTCCACCTCGTGAATGTAACCAAGCCTTGGTGGGTTGGCAGTCGGCGATTGGTAAGAGTCCTAAAAAGTCTCTTAGCTGCTCGTCCGATATGTGAATGATGGTCGTAGAAAAGAAAAAACCCCGAGCGAGGGAGGACGCGCGAGCTCAATAACGCGTTTCGATATGCCCTTCGTCGCTGGGCGCTCGCTTTGCTTGTTCCGGTATATGGAACCGTTCGACCACAATGAGTTTCGCCTGCTTTCCGGCGCCGAGCTCGATGCGCTGCCGGAACACCAGCAGATGCGCTATGTCCGCCATGCAATGGCTGCGATGACTTACCTTGACGACCAGATTTCGCGGCTGCTCGGCTATAGCGACAGCGAGCCATCCGAGTAAAGAGCAAGCGCCGCGCGCTTCTCTTTCACTGTGTTGCGCGACCGACTGGATACGGTCCACCCCGGGAACCATTCGCTTCGCCGGAACGCGTTGCCACCGAACGCGCTCGTGCAATTGGGCGAGTGAAGAACTCGTCGAGCGATTCGACGGTCCGCGTCGCGTGCGGCTGGAGCGCACTTTCGACTAATGGGTGTGAGGAGATCGGCCGGCCGCCGATCTATGGCGTCCCGTCCCGATATTGAAGCGCCACAGGATCGATCGGCGGCAATCTCTGCTGCTCGGGCGCGAAGACGACGCGCCTTGTTCTCGACCTCTAGGCGATTGGCACGGCGCGTATCCACGGCACACAGCCTGGTCTTGAGTGCCTCAGCCACAAACCGCGAACCGACTGCAAGCTTGGGTGACGCGCTCACATCCGAGACCAAACCCTTGGAAATGTCCGCTTTCTAGCCGGGTGCCTTCTTCTATTTCGCGAGCCCAGGGAATCTGCTTTTTGGCTCTTCTGCTTGCGCGATTCCAATCCCGAGCGACGGTTCGTCCGGAGTGATAGCGCAGGTCCCAGAAGCGCACGATCCAGCTCTTGGGCGTTTCCTGCACTCGCCAGTAAGGGTAGCGCGTCCAGTTGGCGAAGCCCCGGAAGTATTGAGCCAATCGAGGAACGAGTGCGACCAGACTGCTAGGAAGCTGAGCGCGATCACGGCTCTCAGGCCGAACCGTGCCGGGTCGCCGCCGAGATGTCCTCGCCATCGATTCCATAGCCCCACCGCTCCAGCGAGCAGCAGCGGCAGCACAACGAGCCCAAGGACACCATGGGTCCATCCTCGTCG
>DASQYQ010000520.1:0-2048 GCA_035639115.1 Sphingomicrobium sp.
CACCGTCCGGTGTCAGCGGCACGGCGTCGATCTCGTATCCCGCGAGCTGCCACGGGACGATGTTGCTGTGATGCTCGAGCTGCGACAGCAGCACTCGGTTGCGGCGGCCGTCCTTAGGCAGCGTCCGAGCGACGAGGTTGATTGCTTCGGTCGCGCCGCGGGTGAAGATCAATTCGCTTTGCTGACCGCCGATCAGCTTCGACGCCGCGGCTCGCGAGCGCTCGTAGGCGTCGGTCATCGTCGCCGAGCGCTCGTACACGCCGCGGTGCACCGTCGCGTAATCGCTCGAATATGCTTGGGTAATCGCGTCGATGACGACCTGCGGTTTTTGCGCGGTCGCGGCGCTGTCGAGATAGTGCCAGCCCTCGATCGCGGGAAACTGGTCGCGGACGTTCAACGCCGAATTGATTCGCGTCGGCGCGTTCATACGACCCGCCTCAACGCCTTGCTCGCCGCTTCGCGGATCGCGTCCGCCTCCGTCGCGCTGTCCCACAGGCCCATGACGAAGCCTTCGAGCAGAAGTGTCCGCGCGCTAGCCGGATCCATCCCCCGGCTCTCGGCATAGAATAGCTGCATTTGATCGAGCTCGCCGACGCTCGCGCCGTGCGCGCACTTCACGTCGTCCGCGTAGATCTCCAGCTCCGGCTTGCAGTTCGCGGTTGCCCCGCGGTCCAGAAGAATGGCCTTAACCGACTGTTCCCCGTCGCTCTGCTGCGCGCCGCGCGCGACTTCGACCTTGCCGAGATAGGAGCCGATCGCCTTGCCGTTCAGCACCGACCGGATCGTCTGGCGCGAGCGTCCGCCAGGGCCGACATGCTTCACGTTCGTGACGATTTCGTTCGTCGAAACGCCCGTGCCGATGTTAGCGCCGAACAGCTCGAACACGGCGCCTTCCTCGAGGCTGACTTCAAGTTCTATACGTCCGTAAACAGGCGCAGCGTTCAGAGCGAAAATGCGCGCCTTCGCCTTGGCTCCGAGCGCAAGCCGCACGCGACGCAACTGGACGTCGCCCGCAGCCGCCAACCAGATTTCTTCCAGAGCTTCCCCAGCGCCGACGGTAATGGTCACCGGCTCTGCGAACTCCTCCCACACGGGCTTCAGCGCATCGAGATCGGCGTAGCGCCATTCCTCCAGCTTGTGCGTGGGGAAGGGCGTAGTCACTCGGCCGCCTCCGCATAGCCCCTGCTCTCAAGCTCGCGGGCAAGTTCGATTCCGCCCGAGCGCGTGATCCTCCCCGCCTGAAGCACATGCACTCGATCCGGTCGCACATGCTCGAGCAGCCGCTCGTAATGCGTGATCAGAAGCACGCCCTTGTCGCTCGCGCGCATGATGTGGTTGATGCCTTCGCCCACTATCCGCAGAGCGTCGATGTCGAGGCCGCTGTCGGTCTCGTCCAGGACTGCGAACTTCGGCGCGAGAATGCCCATCTGGACCATCTCGGCGCGCTTCTTCTCGCCGCCGGAGAAGCCGACGTTGACCGGGCGCTTCAGCATCTCCGGATCCATTCCGAGAAGCGCTGCCTGCTCGCGCGCAAGCTTGATGAACTCGCCCGCCGACAGTTCCGCCTCGCCGCGTGCTCGGCGCTGCGAATTGAGGCTCTCGCGCAGGAACTGGAGGTACGAGATCCCGGGGATCTCGACCGGATATTGGAAGCCGAGGAACAGGCCCGCCGAAGCGCGCTCGTGCGGTTCCATCGCCAGCAAATCCCGTCCGAGAAACGTCGCTCTGCCACCACTAACTTCGTATCCAGGCCGGCCCGAAAGCACGTAGGCGAGCGTCGACTTGCCTGACCCGTTCGGCCCCATGATCGCGTGCACTTCGCCCGCCGGCACGTGAAGCGACACGCCGTTGAGGATCGGCTTGTCGGCGACCGTCGCGTGGAGGTTTCTGATGTCGAGCATCAGAGCGCCTTTTCGTTGCCGCCGCCGGCAGGACAGTTGAGCAGGAAATAGTGGCGCATCGAATCCATCGCGTCTTCGCGAATGCCCTCGAGCATCCTTTTGTCGTTGAGCGCCTTCTGGCGATCGTCGAGCGCCGCCTGCTGAAGG
>DASQYQ010000521.1:0-3046 GCA_035639115.1 Sphingomicrobium sp.
GGCCACGACGATCAGGGTGAGCACGAACACTATTGCCAGGAATCGCCGCGCGCACATCCGGGGGGCGGTTAGGCGAGCCCGAACCTCCGGGCAAGGCGCGCGATCGGGCCCAAATCGTAACGACGATTAGGTAGAAGCGCGGCTTCGTCGCACGTCAGGCACGCATTGCCGTTATCGAAAGGCAGTACTGGATTTACCATAAAAATCATTGCAAGTTCCGAGACTTACGAGTCGCGAGAGCGGTTGTGGGGTCGGGGAAAATATGGTCACTTCAGTAACTGCAAAATCCAATCATTACGAAACCTTAGGGCTGCCGCCGACGGCCAGCACCGAGGAAATCGGCAAGGCATATGCCGCGCAAATGACGACATTCCGGCTGCGTCCCGAGAATGCGTTGACTCGCCTGGCGATGCTGAGCACCGCGTACGAAACGCTGCGCGATCCCGCCAAGAGGCGCGCGTACGATAGCGCGCTCGGCCTCAATGCCGCACCTTCTGCGCCCAAGCCGGTCGTGGCCGAGCGGCCCGCGACGTTCATCGGAGTGGCGACCGCTCCCCAATTCAACCGTCCACGTCCGGCTCCCGTGACGCAGGCGCCGGAAGTTCCGACCCGCCGTCCGGAACCGGATCCGCGCGTGGGGTCGTTCATCGCGGCTTCGCTTCGCCAGCCGGCTGCCAAGAGCGACTCGATCGAATGGCCGGTCGTGCGCCCGGCCGAAGCAGCAAAGCCGGCGCCGGCTCCCGTCTACGTGGAGCTGGAACAGGAGGAAGAGCAGGCGCGGATTCACAAGAATCAAGCGATGATCGGCGCGGGCATTATCGGGCTCGCAGCTCTCGGCATCGCCACGGCGCTTCCCAAGCCGAACGTTGATCGTCTCGCCGCGCCGACGGTCCACGCCCAGCAAGCGGTAACGGTCAGTGTGCCGCCCGCAACGCAGGCGCCGGTCAGCGCCCTCGGTGCTCCGATCGAGGCGAGCGCGAAAGCTCCGGCTGCTGAGCGGCAGGTGCCCGTCGAAGCAGCCGCCACCACTCCGGCGGTGGAGACGCCGGTGGCGGAAACGCAAAGTGATGAGGGCGCCGCGCAGCAAGCGGCCGCCGATCCTCTCGCGCCTGTCGCTACCGACAAGAGCGCCGAGCCCACGTCGGATGCAAGCGCCGAAACTTCAGCTCCGGGCGCAGTTCCGGCCGCGGCCGAAGCGGCGACGAAAGTCGCCGCGGCGATGCCGCTTGCAAGTGCGACGATCGCGAGCACCATCCGGCGCATCGGCTATCCTTGCGGAAGCGTCTCTTCGACCGAGGCGGTGGGGAGCGCATCCGGCGTGTTCAAGGTGACCTGCTCGTCGGGCGACGCTTATCAGGCGACGCCGCTTCACGGACGTTACCATTTCCGGCGGTTGGGCAGTCACTAGGCGACTGCCCCGCTTGCCGCTCTGACTCCCCGCCGCTATCCGCGCGGCCATGTCCGTTTCCACCGAACAGGTACGCCATATCGCCAAGCTCGCCCGCATCGCCATGAGCGATGAGGAGATCGAGCGGCTGGCTCCCGAGCTCAACAACATCCTCGGCTGGGTCGAGCAGCTTGGCGAGGTGAACACCGAAGGCGTGGAACCGCTCACCGCCGTCATCGACCAGAAGCTTCGGCTTCGCGACGACGTCGTCAACGACGGCAACATCCGCGACGAGTTGCTCGCCAACGCGCCCGAGGCGCAGCACGGCTTCTTCGCCGTTCCGAAGGTGATCGAGTGACCGAGCTTACTTCGAAGACGATCGCCGAGCTTCGTGACGGTTTCCGGTCGGGCGAGTTCACTGCGCGCGAGATCGCAGAAAGCTTCAACTCTGCGGTTGCTTCGGCGCGCACGCTCAATGCCTATACCCTCGAAACCCCGGACGAGGCGCTTGCTGCAGCCGATGCCGCGGACAAGGCGCGTCTGAGCGGGGATTTCGGTCCACTCGCCGGCATTCCGCTCGGGATCAAGGACCTGTTCGCGACGAAGGGCGTCGACTCCACGTCAGGAAGTCGAATCCTCAAGGGGTTCAAGCCACCTTACGAAAGCACTGTAAGCGGCAATCTCCGAAGGGCGGGCGCGGGGATGCTCGGCAAGCTCAACATGGACGAGTTCGCGATGGGCTCGTCCAACGAGACCAGCGCATACGGGCCGGTAATCTCGCCGTGGCGGCGCAAGGGCAGCAACGTCGGCCTCACTCCGGGCGGCTCGTCCGGTGGCTCGGCAGCCGCGGTGGCCGCGGGGATCGCACCGGGCGCGACGGGCACCGATACCGGCGGATCGATCCGCCAGCCGGCGGCCTTCGCGGGCATTTGCGGAATCAAGCCGACCTATGGGCGCTGCTCGCGCTGGGGGATCGTCGCCTTCGCGAGTTCGCTCGACCAGGCTGGGCCGATGACGAGGGACGTGCGCGACTGCGCGATAATGCTCGAGGCCATGGCCGGGTTCGATCCGAAGGATTCAACCTCGCTCGACCTTCCGGTACCGAAGTGGGAAGCGAGATTGTCTAGCGATCTCAAGGGTAAACGCGTCGGAATTCCGAAGGAATATCGAATCGACGGAGTGCCCGGCGAGATCAATGCGCTGTGGGATCAGGGCATCGAATGGCTGAAGGATGCGGGTGCGACCCCGGTCGAGATCAGCCTCCCGCACACGAAATACGCGCTTCCCACCTATTACATCATCGCTCCTGCTGAGGCTTCGTCGAACCTCGCTCGCTATGACGGAGTTCGGTACGGCCTCAGGGTCGAGGGCGAGGGCCTCAACGGAATGTATTCGGCGACCCGCGCGGAAGGCTTCGGAGCCGAGGTGAAGCGCCGTATCATGATCGGCACGTACGTCCTCTCGGCGGGTTTCTACGATGCTTACTTCACGAAGGCGCAGAAGGTCCGAGCGCTTATCAAGCAGGATTTCCGCAAGGCATTCGAGAAGTGCGACGTGATCCTGACCCCGACCGCGCCTTCCGCAGCCTTTGGGATCGGCGAGACCACCGATCCGCTTGCAATGTATTTGAACGACGTCTTCGCTGTCCCGGCGAGCCTT
>DASQYQ010000522.1:0-10351 GCA_035639115.1 Sphingomicrobium sp.
CGGACATGCATCGACGTTGCTCTATTCGATGCTGTACCTCACCGGCGTCAAGGCGGTGAACGCCGACTTCGAGATTGTCAGTAAGCCCACTGTTTCCCTTGATGACCTAAAAACCTTCCATCAACTCGATAGCCGCTGCCCCGGACACCCGGAATATCGCTGGACCTCAGGCGTTGAAACCACTGCCGGACCGCTCGGTCAAGGTGTTGCGACTGGCGTCGGCATGGCGATCGCCAACAAATGGCTGGCCGCCCGCTATAACCGTCCCGGCTTCGAGCTCTTCAACGCCGATGTCTACGCGCTGTGCGGTGACGGTTGCATGATGGAAGGCATTTAGTTGACCAAGCGCAGCTACGGATGGCCCGAAGACGCGAAGTTCCTGGTGCCGGACGGTGTACGCGAACACTTTGCAGAAGGCTTAGGCACGAGGGGACGCGAGTTGCGAACTGCGTGGGAGTCCAACTTCCGGGACTACATGCGACAGTTTCCGGCACTGGCGAATGAGATCGTGCGTATGCAAAAGCGCGAGCTACCCGACGGCTGGGATAATGAGTTGCCGGCATTTGCTGCGGACGCCGCGGGTTTGGCCTCGCGCGACTCCTCCAGCCAGGTACTGAATGCAGTCGCCAAGAGAGTTCCGTGGTTGATGGGTGGATCGGCGGATTTGACTCCATCCACCAAGACCAGGCTCACCCTCGATGGCGCCGGCGATTTTCAGCACGACACTCATGGCGGCCGCAATCTGCATTTGGAATCCGCGAGCATGCGATGGCGGCCATCTTGAACGGTATGAGCTCGCCAAGCTGCGTGCCTACGGATCCGGATTCCTGATATTCAGTGATTACGCGCGTGGAGCGATTCGTCTCAGCGCCTTGATGGAACTCCCGGTGATTCATATCTTTACCCATGACTCGATCGGCGTCGGCGAAGATGGTCCGACACATCAGCCGGTCGAGCAGCTGGCTAACCTGCGAGCCATCCCCAACCTTCTGGTGATACGCCCCTGTGACGCGAATGAGGTGGTGGAGGCCTGGAAAGTCATCATGAGGCACCAGCACGCGCCCGTCGCGCTGATCCTCACCCGGCAAGCACGGCCCACCCTGGACCGAGGGAAGTATGCCGCCGCAAGCGGCCTCGCGCGCGGTGCGTGCGTCCTGGCCGATGCGGCGAACGGCGATCCCGAGGTCCTCTTGCTCGCTACCGGCAGCGAAGTGGCTTTGTGCGTCCAAGCTCATGAACAACTCATCCGTGAGGGAATCAAGGCGCGCGTCGTCAGCATGCCCTGCTGGCGGCTGTTCGAAGCGCAGGAGCGAACCTATCGTGACAGCGTCCCTCCGCCCGCGGTCAAAGCCCGGGTATCGGTCGAGGAAGCGTCTACCTTCGGATGGGAGCGCTACATCGGAGAGGGCGGCGAGAGTCTCGGCATGCACTTCTTCGGCGCTTCTGCTCCGTTGAAGTCACTTCAGGAGAAATTCGGCTTTACACCTCTGCATGTCGTAGAGGCCGCGAAGCGCCAATTGCGCGGCGCCGCTTAGTCGTCATTGGACGCCCAGGCCGCAACTCTTCCGCCCTTCGCGCCGGGTTATCGTGCCGGCGGCGTGCTCCTGCACATTACTTGTCTACCCTCGCCGTATGGCATTGGGGATTTGGGTCCGGGGGCTTTCGAGTGGATTGACCGTCTTTGCGAAGCGGGTCAGAGGTGGTGGCAAGCGCTCCCCTTAGGCCCCACCGGATTTGCCAACTCGCCCTACCAATCTCTTTCTTCCTTCGCCGGCAACTGGCTGCTGATAAGCCCGGCCCGCTTGATCGAGGACGGCCTGCTATCGGAGAACGACTGTGCGGCACATTCATTCCCCGCACATACTGTCGACTACGATCAAATCGTCAGGTTCAAACATCGGCTGCTCGAAGTCGCCTGGTCCAACTTCAACGCGGGGGCACGGCCGGACCTGCAAGCACCCTACGAGAGTTTCCGTCTTGAGAATGCCCATTGGCTCGACGACTACGCAACGTTTCGGGCTCTGAAGGCGAAGTATGACGGCAGCTATTACCTCGAGTGGCCGAGCGAGTTGGTGCAGCGCAGGCCCTCAGTCCTCGCGCAAACTCATCGAGAACTGGCGCCGCAGATCGACCAGGTTTGCTTTGCGCAATTCCTGTTGTTCCGCCAGGCCGATCAACTGAAGCAATATGGGCGCAACAAGGGCATCCGGTTAATTGGAGACTTGCCTTTTTTCGTTTCGCCTGATTCGAGCGATGTGTGGACCCATCCGGAGCTTTTCATGCTGGATGAGCAGTGCAGACCGCGCTTCGTCGCGGGCGTGCCTCCCGACTATTTCAGTGCTGAAGGACAGCACTGGGGAAACCCGGTTTACGATTGGGAAGCCCTTCGCCGCAGCGGATATAGCTGGTGCATCGATCGCTTGCGGGCGCTGCTCGCTCACGTGGATGTGATCCGCCTGGATCATTTCCGGGGCTTTGCCGCGGCCTGGCACATTCCGGCCGGGGAAGCGACGGCCCGGGCAGGGCATTGGGTGCCGGGTCCGGGCGCGGAGTACTTCAGCACGGTACAGAAGGCACTGGGCGGTCTGCCATTCATCGCCGAGGACTTGGGGCTGATCACACCTGACGTGCACGCGCTTCGAGATCAGTTCCATCTGCCCGGCACAAAGATCCTCCAGTTCGCCTTCGACGGGCATTCGGACAACCCATATCTCCCTGAGAACTACACTGCCGACGCCGTCGTCTACACTGGCACCCATGACAACGATACGACGCGCGGCTGGTTCGAGACGTTGCAACCGAATCAACGGCAAGAAGTTTGGAGTTATCTCAAGCGCAGACCGGGGGAAAGCAGCGAAATCGCGTGGGAATTGATCCGGCTGGCATGGTCATCCGTGGCGGCACTCGCCATCGCTCCGCTGCAGGACGTCCTGAATCTCGGTACAGAGGCCCGAATGAATGTGCCGGGTCGCGTGGAAGGAAATTGGGTCTGGCGTTGCACGGAAGACATGTTATCCGCGTCTGCCCTCGAACGACTTCGGGACCTGACGGCGACTTCCCGCCGGCTGCGCTCGCCTGATCGCACCTGACTCGGCAGTACTTGCATTACCACCCAGCCCGCGAGCATCGAGACCACGTCCGGAGGCCTGGAAGTTGTGCTGCTGACCCCGATAGGTGATGTGACCTTGTCCCCAGGAGAACCCGATACCCGCGGCCACCTTGCCGCCAGAGAACTCCACGGTCGCATCCGGCTCGCCAGTTACGGGAGTCTGGGCCGGTTCCTCTGCCAGTACAGCGACACTAGACAGTGCGCACGCCAACATCGTAATTGCAACTGAGCGCATATTGGACTCCTCTCTATTGAGTCAAGATCCCACAAGTGGTTGAAACAACTTCAACCGATACGCTATGGCTGCAGCCATTACGCACAATACGCATCATCCGCAACCCCCATGAGTCGCTCGGTGTGCTCCGCAACAACTCGGTCCAGGCGCCTGGTGAGTTTTGCGCGCGATGGGCTATTTCACTCACACACTAGCCGACATCGAGCTCCGGCACACGACTCATCCACTGCACGACGCGTTGACGGCAGACAGACTCAAGGACCTTCGTCGGCACCCCTGAAGGAACCGCCGCTCAACTCAAGGACGCCTCGAAGATACTCTGTATGGCGGCGTCCAGCGTGCTGTCGAACTCCGCTGCAGATTGTTGTGCCGAAAGCCCTTCCACCAGGGCTCGTGAAAAACTCGCCACGATGCCGTGATTCCTGCGTAAGCGTGCGTTGGCTTCATCGCGTGAATAACCTCCCGACAAGGCAACGACTTTCAGCACTCTCGGATGTTTCACCAGCTCCGCATAAAAGCCATCCTGCTCCGGTAATGTGAGCTTGAGCATGACCGAGCGCTCAGGTGGCAATTTGCCGAGGTATTGACCGAGCGCTGTCTTCAGCAACGCCTCCGCGGCGCCTTTCTCCGGACAATGAATGTCTACTTCCGGCTCGACGATCGGCATCAGGCCGGCGGAGAGAATTCCCTCCGCCAACTCGAACTGTTGATCGACGACCTTCTGGATGCCAGTGACGCTCGCTTTCTTGATGACCGAGCGCATCTTTGTTCCGAAGACGCCCCTGGCATTGGCCTTGTCGAGCAGAGCCGCCAGAGCAGGCATCGGCTTCATCAACTGAACGCCATCTTTCTCTTCGGCGAGTCCTTGGTCGACCTTCACAAACGGGACAATGCGCTTCGCGTGCCAAAGATAGTCTGCGGTCAGACGCCCCTCGACCTCGCGGTCCATGGTGCCTTCGAACAGGATTGCGGCGAGAATGCGATCGCCGTTGAAGCTCGGGCTGGTAATGATGCGCGCGCGCATCTGATGTACCAGTGCGAACATCTGCGCCTCGCTCGACCAGGCATTTTCCTTGATGCCATAGGATCGCAGCGCCTTTGGCGTGCTGCCGCCGCTTTGGTCGAGCGCGGCGATGAAGCCTGCTTGAGTCCTGATCTTGCGCAGCTGTTGGTCCTTCAGGCTGGACGTATTCATGACGTACCTCGCAATTTTCAGCCGTGGCGAATCAGGTTATTGGTGGAGCCGTAGTGCGTTATTGCACCGGACATGCCTTTGCGTGCCAGATCTCATCGGCATATTGGGCGATCGTGTGGTCGCTGGAGAATTTCCCGCAATTGGCTACGTTGAGGATGGCCTTCCGTGCCCACGCATGGCTATCGGCATACAGCGCAGTGAGCTTCTGGTCCGCCTCGAGGTAGGAGCTGAGGTCTGCCAAGTGCATGTAGCGATCTCCCTGTGTCAGCAGCGCGTCCCGCAGGGGAGCGAAGATTCCGGGCTCGTTGCGGCTGAAATAATCGGAGAAGATCAGGTCCAACGCGGCGCGGGTTTCCGGCTCGTTGTCGTAATGCCAGTGTGGGTTATACGAGCCGCGGCTGCCGTTCACCTGATCGGCGCTCAAGCCGAACAGGAAGAAGTTCTCCTCCCCGGCTTCTTCGGCCATTTCGATGGTCGCGCCGTCCCGCGTGCCGATGGTCAGTGCCCCATTCATCATGAACTTCATGTTGCTCGTGCCGCTCGCTTCGTAACCGGCGGTTGAGATCTGGTTGGATACGTCGGCGGCCGGTATCAGCCGCTGGGCGAGCGACACGCAATAATCGGGAAGGAACAGGACCTTCAGCCGGCCCTGCACGAGCGGATCGCCGTTGATCGTGCCGGCGAGGTTGTTGATGAGCTTGATGACCAGCTTCGCCAGATGATACGCGGGCGCCGCTTTCCCAGCGAAGAAGAACGTGCGCGGTGTCACCGCCAGGTCAGGGTTGGCCCGCATCCGGTTGTAAAGCACGATGATGCGCAATGCGTTGAGCAGCTGGCGCTTGTATTCGTGTATACGCTTGATCTGACAGTCGAAGAGGCTGTTCGGATTGACGATCTGGCCCGTCGTCGCCTCAAGCCAATGGGAGAAGCGCGATTTGGTCTCGTGCGTGGCTTTGAGAAACGCCTCGCGAAAGGACTCATCGCCGGCAAGAGGCGCAAGCTCACGCAAGCGGCCGAGATCGGTCACCCAGCTCTCGCCGATCGCCTCGGTGATGATGCCGGCGAGCGCCGGGTTCGCCAGCAACAGCCACCTTCGGGGCGTGACACCGTTGGTCTTGTTGTTGAAACGCTCCGGAAACATCTCGGCCTGATCTTTGACTGTGGTCTTCCGCAGCAGGTCGGTGTGAATCGCGGAGACTCCGTTGGTGCTGTGCGAGCCCACGATGGCGAGGTTCGCCATACGAATCCTGCGCTCGGCGCCTTCCTCGATCAGGCTCATGCGCCGAAGCCGCTCCTCGTCCCCCGGATAACGGTCGCGAACGGTCTCGAGAAATCGCCGATTGATCTCGAAGATGATCTCCAGGTGTCGCGGCAGTACATACTCGAACCAGGCGAGCGGCCATTTCTCGAGCGCTTCGGGCAACAAGGTATGGTTGGTATACGACAGCGTTCGCTGCGTGATATCCCAAGACTGGTCCCAGCCGAGACGCGCCTCATCGAGCAGGATCCGCATCAACTCCGGCACGGCCATCGTCGGATGCGTATCGTTGAGCTGAATCGCGACCTTGTCGGGAAACTTGCTCCAGTCGTCATTACCGCGGCGGAAGCGCCGAACGAGATCCGCCAACGAGCAGGCAACCAGGAAATACTCCTGCACGAAGCGCAGGCCCTGTCCCATGCTGGTCGAATCATCGGGATACAACACCCGGGTCAGGGATTCGGCGGCAAGCTTCCCGGCCAGAGCGCCGATGAAATCACCGCTGCTGAATTCCTGGAAGTCGAAATACTGGGGCGCGGAGGCAGCCCACAGGCGCAGTGTGTTGATGGTCTTGCCGCCATACCCTACGACCGGTCGATCGAACGGTGTGCCGATCAGTGAAGAGGGGCGGCCGGGTACCGGCTGCAGGCGTCCGTCTTGCAGCACGAAGGAGCAATTCAGTTTAATTTCGACTGTCTCGTCCGGACGAGGCACCTCCCAGGGGTCCTGACGGCGCAGCCAGTTGTCCGGCTCCTCGTGCTGCCAGCCGTTTCGGATGAGTTGTTTGAACATCCCGTATTCATATCGCAGCCCATAGCCCACGGCCGGGAGTTGCATCGTCGCCATCGAATCGAGAAAGCAGGCCGCCAGGCGGCCGAGCCCGCCGTTGCCCAGCCCGGCATCGGGCTCTTGTTCTATGAGGCCGAGTGGGTCGATCTTGTCTCGGGCAGCGATTTCCTTCGCGAAGGGATCGAGCAGCAGATTGGTGATATTGTTGGAAAGCGAGCGCCCGATCAGAAACTCCATCGACAAGTAGTAGATCCGCTTCGGATTCTGCCGAGCATAAGTGCTCTCGGTCAGGAGCCAGCGTTGCGATAGTACATCCCGTACCGAACGCGCGGCGGCCTCGAAGCGCTCGCGCGCACCAGCGGCGTCCAAGGCCACGATGTCATCGAAGAGAAGATGGCGCTCGTACAAGGCATCACTCTCGCCGGAGAAGCGGATTGGACCGCAACCGTATTGTGTGAGCAGCTTGGAGGCCATTTCCGAGCGCAGTGAGGGTAGCGTGCTCATGTTGATTCTCCAGGGTCGATATGTACGCGCAGGGCGACGAAGGAGCGCGGCATGACGCGATAGTTGGTCCCATATACCAGCGGAGCCGCGGGGGTATCGACAATATCGTCGGGCGACTCCAGCGCGGTGTCGATCCAACGTTGCCATCCTGAGGTGGCATTCTCCGGTGGAGCAGGTAGCTCGAAGTCGAGTGGCTCCCAGTAGGCGTTGAACACCAGGTGTAACCAGAACGGAAGGTGACCCGGACCAATCCGGACGGTGCAGGCCATGCTGTGCGAATCGTCTGTCCAGTCTGGTTGGCGCAGGCGAATGCCGTGCCAGTCCATCTGCGACTGGCGGAGCATCTCGTTGAGGCTGAGTTTGGCGTCCTCCTGGTTGATCATCTCCGTCCATCGCAGGCGATGGGCGATCGCCGTTCGCACGAAGCGATGCAGGTCCGGATGCCGCTCGAGGAGGCGCCAGTCCAGCCAGCTGATCTCGTTGTCCTGGCAGTAGGCATTGTTGTTGCCGCGCTGCGTACGGCGCAGTTCGTCACCCATCATCAGCATCGGGGTGCCGATCGCGAGCAGCATCGCGACTAAGAAGTTTTTTATCTGACGGCGGCGCAGCGCCTCGACAGCAGCATCCTCGGTCGGTCCCTCGATCCCGCAGTTCCAGGACCGATTGTCGTCCATCCCGTCCCGGTTGCCTTCGCCATTCGCCTCGTTATGCTTTTCGTTGTAGGAAACCAGATCGTTCAACGTGAAGCCGTCGTGGCAGGTCACGAAGTTGATACTCTTCTCCGGCTCTCGCTCCCGGTACCCGAAGATATCCGGGCTGCCAAGAACGCGTTGCGCCGCTGCGCGCAACGTGCCCCGGTCGCCCTTGGCGAAGCTGCGGAGATCGTCCCGGAAGCAGCCGTTCCATTCCTTCCAGCTGTCGCCAATGAAGCTTCCTACCTGATAGAGGCCGGCGGCATCCCAGGCCTCGGCGATCAGCTTGGTGCCAGCCAGCACGGGGTCCGACTCGATGTCCCAAAGAGCGGGGGGATTCTCGAGCGGATGGCCGGATTCGTCGCGTGCGAGTATGGCGGCGAGATCGAAGCGAAACCCATCGACATGCATTTCCGAGACCCAGTAACGCAGGCTGTCGAGGATCATTCGGCGTACGATGGCTTGGTTGGCGTTCAGTGTGTTCCCGGTGCCGCTGTAATTGGCGTATTGCGCGCGATCCTTCTCGAGGATGTAGTAAATCTCGTTAGCGAGGCCGCGGAAGCAAAGGGTGGGTCCCGCTGCGTTCCCCTCGGTGGTGTGGTTGTAGACGACATCCAGGATCACCTCGATGCCGGCGCGGTGCAGCGCCTTGACGAGGTCGCGGAACTCGTCGACGGGGCCGAGGGCCTCCTTCCGCGAACTGTAGTCGGCATGAGGAGCGAAGAACGAGACTGGGGAGTATCCCCAGTAGTTGACCAAGCCTGTCGGGCAGTCCTGGCGGTCGAACTGAAATGTTGGCAGCAGTTCCACGGCCGTGATCCCGAGTTCCTGCAGGTACGGGATCTTCTCGATCATGCCGGCATAGGTCCCCCTCAGCTCGGAGGCTACTCCTGAGCTGGGATGACGCGTGAAGCCGGCGACATGCATCTCGTAGATGACCGTCGAAGCAAAGCTTCGATGTAGCGGCGCGTCGCCCTCCCAGTCATAAGCGCTGGTGTCGACGACCGCGCTCTTCATCGAGATGGTGTCATGCTCGCCATATCGGGCTGATCGGTTCCTCGAATATCCCTCGGGCACGACGACCGCGCGCCCATAGGGGTCGAGCAGGACCTTGCTCGGATCGAAACGCAAGCCATGCTCAGGATCGAAAGGACCGAAGGCGCGGTATCCGTAGAGCTGCCCGGGAGCGATCCCGCGCACGAAGACGTGCCAGTAGTGATACGTACGGTGCTTGCGTGGATCGAGTTCGGCAACCCGCGTCGGAAGCGCATCGGTAGCGTGGTCGAATAGCACTAGCTCGACCCGCGTAGCCAGCCGCGAGAACACGGTGAAGTTGACGCCGCCGGGAAGGACGGTGGCGCCCAAAGGAAAGCTCTGACCCACATCGGAAGGAGCGGCGGCACGATTGAGAGCGTTGGTTGCTGAGCGTGCCATAGCTATCCCAGGCCGATCAGAGGCGCTTTCTTCGAGTCACGACGGGCGTCGCGAGCGGCAAACAATGCCCATATGAACAGAGCGCCGAAGCTCCACCAGCCGAGATACTTGCCCCAACCCCAAATGATCGTCCCGAACGCCGACAGCGCCAGACCCAGTTTGGCTGTGAAGATCTCCTCGAGAATCTCAGCGGCATCGGTTTCCAGCCTATGAGCTCGCAACATAGCCAACTCGAGGGCGCCATATTGGATATAGCGCCGCGAGGCTAATGCGAGGCCGATCGCCGTCGTGATGGAGCCCGAGCGTTCGAACAGGTCCCAGCTGCCGGAGTTCCGGGCGAGAAACGCGCAGATCAACGGCGGAGAAATGGCCACCGCGATCGCCGCGACTCTGCGCACACGATACGCCTTCATGGGCCAGACCCCTGTCAATTTCAGATACCCCGGATTGGGGGATTGGGTTGTCATGTCGCGGCGGCCGTGAGCGTCGTTTTCTCGAGCACACCGATAGTCTGGCGCGCGATCATCAGCTCCTCATCGGTCGGAATCACCCACACTGAAACACCGCTGTCAGCAGTGGAAATGAGTCCAACTCCCCGCGTGTTCGCCAGCGGCTCAAGAGTGACTCCGAGCCAGCGGCTTCTGTCGCAAACCCGGGAACGGATCTCCGGCGAGTGCTCGCCGATACCCGCGGTAAACACCAGGCCATCGAGCCCGCCAAGCGTCGCGGCGAGCGCACCCAACTGCTGTGCGACACGATAGACAAACAAATCGACCGCATCCTTCGCGCGGCGGTCGTCTGACTCGAGCAATTGGCGCATGTCGCTGCTAACGCCTGACGCACCCAGGAGTCCGCTGTGGTGGTAGAGCAGGTCCTCGATCTGATCCGACTTCATGCCCCGTTCCCGCGACAAATACAGGATCACACCAGGATCCAGCGCACCGCAGCGTGTGCCCCTCGGCAGTCCGTCGAGCGCCGTGAAGCCCATGGTCGTATCGACGCTCTTCCCGCCGAGCATGGCGCACATGCTGGCGCCTGCCCCGAGGTGGGCGACAACAACTCGGCCAGCAGCGAGCTTTGGTGCTGGCTCCTTCAACGCGAATGCGATGTAATCGTATGAAAGGCCGTGGAATCC
>DASQYQ010000523.1:0-8355 GCA_035639115.1 Sphingomicrobium sp.
CCGCGACGCCGACGTCGATCGGCTTCGAGGCGAGCACCAGGCCCGCGCGGCTGAGGCCATGGATCTTGAGATCGAGCCGGCCGCTTCGGTTCGACTTCCACGCATAATCGACGTGGCCGGACGCCGAGCCGGAGAGGTCGAGGTTGGGCCACAAGATGTCGAGCACCTGGAGCGGCATCGCTCCAAGCTGGGCGTGAACCTCGGGGGCCGACCCGCTTCGTCCGGAGACCGTCGCGGTCCCGCCGTCAAAGCTGAGGCTTGTCGGGGCAAGGGCCCAGCCGTCGCCAGACCGGGTCAGCACCGCGGCGTTGTTGAGAACGAGCGGCTGACGTTCGATGACGCCCTTTCCGCTAAGGCTGATGTGGTCGGGCGATACGTCGGCGAGCGTAGAGAATTGGAATTCCGCGCCGCGCCGGCCCGCGAAGGCCGCTCGGACCTGGCCGGTTCCATTCACAAGCTTGGCGTTGGCGGTAAGCCGGGCGAGCGTGATTCCGGACGCCTCAACTCCATGGGCATCGACCGTGCCGTCGATTGTCGTGCGATCATCGGCCAGCACGATGGTGCCGTCCGCGCGTCCACTGTGGACCGCAAAAGCGCCCGGGAAGCTTGCGTTGGCGGCGGTGAGGTGCGCGTCGATCCGCTGAGCTCCGGACAGCGGCGAGAAATCGAGCGTTCCATCGAGAGAACCGCCGGCGAGATTCAGCCGGCCGGTGAAGCCTCCCGGGTCGGACCTGAGGTTGCCGCTCGCGTGAGCGCCGCCCGCTTCGAGCGAAGCGATTGCGATTGTCGTCGTGCCGTCCTTCGGAAGCAATATCTGGCCGTTGCTCGTGAACGGGCCAAGCTTAGAGCCGCCGCTCGCCTTGTAGTCGAAGCCCGCTGCGGTGGGGTTCAGCAGAAGGTGAACGGCCTTCAGCCCCAGCCCTTCGCTTGGGCTCGCCAGCAGCAGGTTGACCCTCGGCCGGTCGATATTGCCGTCGAGCACCATCTGAACCGGGCCGTATTTCGCCTGCCGGCCGCTGGCGACGATATGCACCGTGCCGTCGTTGTAGCGCAGGCCCGAGCCCGAGAGTCGGAGCTTGGGCGAATAGAGCTGCAGGTTAGTGAGATGGACGACGAGGTCGTTCCCGCGCTCCAAGTTGGTCGTAAGCGAGGGAAGTCCGCCGGTCAGGTCGCGGAAGAAGCTGTTGTCGAGCCTTCGGACCCAAGCCTTCGCGGTGCCGACGATGTGGCTGCCCTTGCCGCCGGGACCCGGGACAATTTTCATGTCCGTCATCACGTCGACGATCCCGAGACCCGGGATCAGGTAGCGCTGCATCGCGCCCGACAGCAGCACCTCGAAGCCGCCCGGGTCGGTTAGCTGGATCAGCATTGATATCTTGCCGTTCCATTTTGCGCTGCTGAGCCTCAGGCCGTCGCCGCGGACGAACTTGGGCGTGATCGAAAGCCAACCCTCGATTTTCGGGTTGGCCAGCATCGCGCCCGCGATGTCGCCGATTCCGGTTATATATTTTGCCGATAGCCGGATCGGCACACGCATCGGCCAGGGACCAAGCTTCCCCGCCCCTTCAGCATGCAGTCCGATGAAGCCGTTATTGTCGAACTGCACGAAGTCGGAGAGCAGCCGGTACGAATAATCGGCGGTCGCGAACGCGCCGTCGAGAGTCCACACCATGCGAATGCCCTTGCCCGTCATGTTCGGGAACAAGGCGCGCGTCTTAAGAAGATCGATACCGAGCCGCATTCCGCGATAGCGGTTGTTGGCGAGGTCGATTGAACCTTTGGCGGCCGCTCGAAGCTCGACTGTAGTCGCCGTCAGCTCGCCGTCGAGGATGCGATGCTTGAGCGTTCCCTCGCCCTTGATGTTGACGATCGGCGTGGTGAGCCGCTTGAGCATCCCCTTGAGGAAAGGCGCCGGGGCCCATTTTCCCTCGAGACGGTAGAGGCCGTTGTCGGCGCCGAGCGCCATTCTCGCGGTCGGATGGCCGGAAAGATCGAGCGCCGCAGTGCCGCGCCAATGCTGCCAATTCCCCTTGCCGGCGATCGCGAGATTGATCGCTCGGTTGATGCCGGTCATCGCCGGCAGCAGCCCGTCGGCCGGCGCGATCACCCGGGCGCCGACGTCGAACTTGTTGCGGTCCGGTTCGGCATCGAGGTGGAAGGCGATATGATCGCCGCCATTGGCCACCAGCGCCTGCAACTCGACCAGCGCCCGTCCCGAATGAACGTCGGCCTTCCCCCACAGCTTTCCGCTTCGGGGCTTGCCGCTGACTGCCGGCCCGATGTCGAGCCGATTGATCCGGAGCTCGCCGATGTGAATGTCGAAGCCCGGAAGGATTGGGCCCTTCCTCGTGCTCGGCTTCAGCGCCGGCAGCCGGATCAAGTTGACGCGCTCGGCAGTGACCTCATTGATGCTGAGCTTGTGGTAGAGCCAGGCGCCCGGAGTCCAATCCAGCTTGATGTCCGGCGAAGTCAGGAAGACGCCGCGTTGATCGGCGACGGCGACGTTCCGAAGCTCCGATTTGCCGAAGATCGATCCGTCGATTCGGCCGATGTGGATTCTCAGCCCCGATGCAGTCGAGAACCTGCCGAGCTGATCGACGATGAAGCGATGTCCGGGCGCGCTATCGAGAAGGACCAGTAGCGCGGCGAGGAGGAACAGCAGCGCGATGAAGAGTGCGAACAGCTCGTTGAGCAGGCGCCAGCGCCAATCCGGCCGCAAGCGGATCTTCGGCGGCTCGGAGCCGGACCGCTCGATGACTGCGGCGTCGGCCATCAGAACGCCTGTCCCAGCGACACGGTCACCGCGAACGGACCGTCGCCCTTCTGCCGGTTAAGCGGCACTCCGACGTCGATTCGGATCGGCCCGAATAAGGAATAATAGCGAACGCCCGCCCCGACGGCGAAGCGCCACTCCCTGAAATCGGGAAGCGTCTCAGTGGACAGCGACCCGCCGTCAAAGAAGGGCACCACTCCGAAATTGCCGCCAAACTGCTTGAGGCGAATGCGCGTTTCGATCGCGAATTCGGCAAGGCCGCGGCCGCCGATCGGATCGCCGGCCACGTCTTTCGGACCGAGCTGCTGGTAGCCGTATCCGCGGACCGAACCGCCCCCGCCCGAGTAGAAGCGGCGCGAGGGGGCAAGATCGAAGGTGTCCGCGCCGACGATGGTTCCAAGCCTGATTCGACCCGCGACGACAATGCCGTCGGATACGGGATGATAGGCGCTCGCGTCGATCTGGCCGCGCGCATAGGTCAGGCTCTGGCCGTGTCCCGAATATTCCGGGCTTATCCAGCCGCTGAGGCGGAACCCGGTCGTTGGATCGAGCAGGCTGTTGCTGCCGTCATAGCCAAGCGTGAGCGGAAGCGCGGCGATAAAGAAGGTCCGCGTGTCCTTGATGCCGTCGAGGCTGAACACTCCATTCTCGTCGGTTGCGAGGACCTGCGCGCCGTAGCTCCATGTCCATTTCTTTTGCCAGATGAAGTTGCTCAGCCGCTCGATATGACCGCCGAGCAGGACGGTCTTGGCTTCATAGGCATCGAACTTCTGGTGCGAAGCAGTGAACTGCAGGTCGAGGGTCTGGTCCCGCTGCACGAAGTTCGACTTGCGGAACTCGACGCCGGCAAGCTGTTCCATCGTTCCGGCGATTCCCCGCAGGGTGAGCGCTCCTTCCGGATTGAAGAAGTTCCGGTCAGTCCAGGTCACCTCGACCAGCGCGCCCTGTCCCGTCCCGTAGCCGATGTCCCCCGCGATCGTATGCCGTGGCGCTGGCTCGAGATTGACGTCGATGTCGACGACCCGGCCACCCTCGACCGGAATAACCTTGATGTCCGCGTTCGCGACCAATGTCGTGGCGATGAGCGCGCGGCGAAGGTCGTCGAGCTTGGAGCGCTTAAACTGGTCGCCGCGCTTGAACCTGGCGATGATGGCGACGTGCCGCGCGCTGAACGGCGGCTTGCCCCTGACATGGATTGCGCCGAACCGAGCGATCGGACCGGGCGTTACCGGTAGCGAGAGCGTCGCGAGGTGCGTCTGGTGATTAACCTCGATGTCCTGGTCGCCGAGCTTCGCTCCGGCAAAGCCTTCCTCGCCGAGCGCCGTGGTAAGCGCCACTCCGGCGGCGATTACGTCCTTGGCGATGACGGGATCGCCGACCTTCACCGCGAATATATCGCGAAGCTTCGTCGAATCCTCGCCGGCGGCCTCGAGCCCGGGCAGCTCGACCGAGGCGAAGCGATATTGGACTCCAGGATCGGCGGTGAGGATCACCCGAAGCGCATTGCCGTTACGTTCCGTGCGCGCTTCGACGTCTGCATCATAATAACCGTCACTGCGCAGCAGCTGGGTGAGGAGGTCAGCGTCCGCGCTCGCCCTTCGCCCGATCTGGGCGGCGTTCGCGGGGTCTTTCCGATTGGCCTCCAACGTCGATTGCTGACGGAAGGCCTTCAGGAGATCGACAGAATTGCCCAGGGTCCCGAGGCCTTCGACGTCGAGGCTGTAGCGAAGCGCACCGGTAGCCTCCGTCACCTGCGCCGCCGGCGCCTTCGTTCCTGGAGCAGGCGCGGCTTCGGGCGCAGGCGCGGTTTCCTTCGCATCGAGCTGCGGCCAATCGACGCCGAGGTCAGGAAGCGGTGCCAGCGGTGCGTTTGGATCAAGCTCGGGCTCGGTCGCGGGGGGCTGCTGAGGTTGCGGCGGAGTGCTTTGCCCCCAGGCCGGAACTGCGAACAGCGCGGCGTAACCAGCCGCGCACAGCAGCTGTGCGGCACCTACCCTCGATCCCCGCCCGCTCATCAAGAGCAGAGCCTTACGCGTGGCTCCTGAACGGCGCCAGTCCGAGAAAGCCGGAGTCCGGCCCCTTCAAGGACTTAGTGGATGGTCCCCAGGACCTCGTCGCTGCTTAATGTCGCGATGACCCGCTCGATCTGCCGCCAGTGGCAAAAGCGCGCGACATTGCCGTTGTCGCGGCTCCGCTCGGCGCGGCATGCCGCGATCAGGACCGCCTCTTCGCTGCCGTAGCGATCGATGAGGTCGGTGGCATCGGCCAACGACGGCCGTCCGTGAATGAAGGGGGCGTCCATGGGCAACCCCATAGGGCACCCTCGTTTCGGGACTGCCGACAAGTGTCGTCAACAGGTCGTTGACCATGTTAAGGATGCTCCGGTGGGCTCGATCCGCGCCTGGCCGACATCATCCGCGGCCTGAACTTCCCCACATAGCGCTGGCCTCTGGCGATTGCGCGTGCCAGTGCGCCGACATGCAAGGCACCGGCACACGCGCGGGGGGATGCTTCCTCACGCTGTTCATCATCCTGGGGTTCTTCTACGGCCTCTCGATCCGAAACCCGCTGAGAGGGGTTCTGATCGGGGTTGGAATTGGCGCGGTCTTGGCGATCGCGGTCTGGCTGATCGATCTCCGGCGGCGTCGCGGCTAGGCGATCCGGCGGCCCGCCCAGATGACTCGGCCGATCGGCTTGATGTCGTCGAGGCTGCAATCGGGCCAGTCGGGATAAGCGGGATTGTCGGACTGCACGGTTGCGCGGCGGCCCATCGGATTGAGCGCGAGCCGCTTCACTACCACAGCGTCGTCGATCCGGAGGACATAGATGCCGTCGCGCAGGCGCTCTATGCCGTCGCCGAGGTCGACGAGGATCTCGTCGCCCGCATTCAGCGTCGGCGCCATTGAATCGCCTTCGACTTGCACGATCGAGAGACTTGACGGCCGGCTCGCGGTCAGTCCTTTCAGCCACCGCTCGTCGAAGGCAAAATAGGGTTTGCCAAGCTCTTCGATCACCACTGCGCCAGGCCCGGCCGAAACTCTCACCGGATGCCGGTTGACGCTGACCAGGCCGCCTTGTGCCTGCTCGGTCTCGGGCGGCCCGCCGAGCAACGTCTCCGACACCGAAAAATAGCGCGCGAGCCTCCTTCGCTCCTCCTCCTTCAGCTTTTTCGGGACTCCGCGCCGGACGAACTGCTGGATGTAGGCGGGATTTCGGCCAAGCATGCGCGACAGGCCGGCGAAGTCTTCGCCGCGCTCGGCGCACAAGCGCTCCAGAACAAGGCGGGGGTCGCTCAGCATTAATGCGCTCGAAGTAGTGATAGGTAACTACCTATCAAGTAGGCAATCCGTTGGCAAGGAATGGGCGTCTTGCGGTTAACATCGCCGGCCTGGTCGTTGTCGATATCGCTCGGAGGGGCTCCGAGACGCGTACCGAGGCGCTGACGATTCCCGATTAGCGGATGGAGCGGCGCAGCTCGGCGAGAGCCTGATGCAGCGCCTGAGCAGCGTCGGCGGATTGCGCTGCCGTCGCCTGGCCTTCGAAATGGCGGTCAATCCGCGAGATCATCTCTTCAGGCGTCGGCATTGCTGCCGGATCGAACAGGTGGACTACGCGCGAATCTTGCGCGGCTTCATCGCGGTCCGCTTCTGGAACGAACACCGTTTCCGGCTTCTCGAGATCGGCCTGAGCGGGATCGTTGAGCTCCAGCTCGGTGCCATCCACTTGAGCTGGCGGCGCTTCGGGTTCGGGCTGCCCGGCGGTTTCGGCCGGTGCTTCGGATTCCCGAGCGACCGGTGATTCAGCCTCACCGACGGCTGGCGATTCAGCCTCACCGACGGCCGGAGATTCAGAAATGGATTCTGCTTCGACGACCGGCGGCTCGGGGGAAGGCGTGGCTTCCGGTCGTTCGGCAGCCGGCCGAACCCGCTGCAGCACGGGCCGCTCAACGGGAGGCATTGGCTCGACTTCGCGAACATCGAAGATCGGTACAGGCAATTTCCGCGGTTGCGGCTGGATCGAGCTCAGGCCTTTCAGACTGAGTAGATAACCGAGCGCACAAGCGGCTGTCGCTTCCAAGCCAAGAAGCGGTTCCTGAGTGCGTCCGGCGAACCTGGCGTAGGCGGCATAGCCGCATGCAAGCCCGAACAATGCCGAGGCCGAGCGATCGACCCCTTTTTCGATCCTGGTTACCGATGCCGCGTCCATGGCGGCAGTAATAAGCGCAAATCCTTGCCAGACTGTTAGGCGGGCAGTTCGGTCGGTTCCCTGATCTTTAGTGTCGCCGGCTCGTCTTCGATCAGATCGATGAGGGCGTTGGTGAAAGCCTCGACGTCCCCGGGGTTGCGACTGGTCACGATTGTGCCGTCCGTCACTGCCGCCTCGTCGACGACCTTGGCACCCGCGTTCCTGAGATCGGTTCGGATCGAGGGCCAGCTCGTCGCGGTGCGATCACGAACGAGGTCCGCCTCGATCAATAGCCATGGCCCATGACAGATTGCGCCGATCGGCTTGTTCTGCTCGGCGAAGCGCGTGATCAGTGCGATCACATTACCGTGAAGCCGCAGCTGATCGGGGTTGCGCACTCCTCCCGGGAGGATCAGCGCATCGAAATCGTCGGTATCAGCTTCGTCAATCATGAGGTCTGGACGGATCGTCTTTCCGGGATCGTCGTGCACGGTCGCTTGAATGGGGTCGCGCTTGAGCGATGCGAGAACGACTTCAGCGCCTCGTTCCTGCAGGATCTTCCTGGGGCCGAACAGCTCCCACTCCTCAAAGCCATCGGTCGCGACGATCAATACGCGCGCGTCTGAAACTTGCATCGGCAAGACTCCTTCAGGAACCCGCCCCCTCTTTCGGTCGCTTAAGCGCGCAAACGAGCTGAGAGAAGAAATTGTTGCGACACAGCAGTGACACCGAGCCGGGTATCGCCCGGAAACGGATGGGCCGTTACTGGGCCTATTTCGACGCCAAGGGGAACCGAATCACCGATCGCGATGAGATCGATCGCCTGAATGCGATCGGGCTCCCGCCGGCGTATGAGAATGCCTGGCTTTGCGCCGACCCCGACGGCCATTTGCAGGCCACTGGAATAGATGCCCGTGGTCGCAAGCAATATCGCTACCACGCCGATTTCAGGGCCAAGCGCGAGAGCGCCAAATATGAAGGGCTGCTTGAGTTCGGCAAAGTCCTGTCGAAGCTGCGGCGCCGCGTGGACAAGGACCTGCGCCGTCGCGACCTGTCGCGGCAAGCCGTGTTAGCCGCCGTCGTTCGTCTGCTCGACACCGAGCATATCCGGATCGGCAACGAGCAGTATGCGAAGGAAAACAAGAGCTACGGAGCGACCACCCTGCGCTCGCGGCACCTCAAGCGCACCGGCCACGGGCTGATGATGCGCTTCACCGGCAAGCACGGCATCGTCCACGAAGTGAAGATCACCGACACAAATCTCAAGCGCATCTGCAAGCGCTGTCAGGAGCTGCCCGGCCAGATGCTGTTCCAGTACGTCAACGGCGACGGCGAGCCAAAGCCGATCACCTCCGGCGACGTGAACGACTATATCAAGGAAGCGACCGGCGGCGACT
>DASQYQ010000524.1:0-6654 GCA_035639115.1 Sphingomicrobium sp.
AGGCTATTACACGGTCCGTCTGGCGAAGGTCGTCCGAGCGAAGGGGAGGGTGCTCGCCGAAGACATCGTGCCCGAGGTCACCGATCAGCTTACCGACCGCGTCGAGCGGCAACGGCTCGACAATGTCGCGGTAAGGCTCGGTACTCCGGACGACCCCAGGCTTCCGCCGCACACGTTCGACCGAATCTTCCTCGTCCACATGTATCACGAGGTCGCCTCGCCCTACGCATTCCTGTGGCACATGCGTGAGGGGCTGAAGCCTGACGGGTTGGTCGTCGTGGTCGACGCAGATCGTCCGGTGAAGCGTCACGGAATGCCGCCCGAGCAACTCAAATGCGAGTTTGCCGCGCTCAATCTTAAGCCGGCAAAGTTCACCATGCTGACGGGAAGCGACGCTTATTTCATGTCGTTCCGAATTGCCGGTCCACGTCCGGCGCCCGCGGCCATCAGGCCCTGCAAGTCCTAAGAGGTCCCCAAGGCCCGCAAGCTCGCGCAATCCATTCCTGCGGCCGCTCAAGGACCGTCGCTCGAAAAAGTCGCAAGCCCTACTTCACAAGCGCGGAAATAGGCTTATATCGGCTTCATCCAGAAATAGACGGCTCCGCCGCACGGTGACGTGCGCCCGGGGCTTTTCCCGTCCTCTCCGGGACAGGGTCCGAGTTGGCGCACGGACCGAACGCATTGGAGAGGGGCGCGGGAGCAGCAGCGCTCCAGACACCGTTCCGGCACGACGCCGGAAGACAATTGCGGGAGCGCTTCCGTGCGTTTCCCGCGCAGCGCAGGGAAGCACATGGCCACCAAAGCGATCGACGCACCTCGCAAGACCAACGCAGCGAGGACGAAGCAGCGGCGTATCCGTAAGATCTTCGGAAACATTCACGAAATCAGCGAAATGCCGAACCTCATCGAGGTTCAGCGCGAAAGCTACGAGCAGTTCCTCCGCTCCGACCCGAAGACTCAATATGTCTCTGGCCTGGAGAAGACGCTCCGCTCGGTCTTCCCGATCATGGACTTCGCCGGCACTGCGCATCTCGATTTCGACCATTACGAGCTCGAGGATCCCAAGTACGACACCGACGAGTGCCGCCAGCGCGGGCTCACCTATGCAGCGCCGATGCGAGTCACCCTGCGCCTGACGACGTTCGAGATCGATCCCGAGACCGAGGCCAAGTCGGTCATCGATATCAAGGAGCAGGACGTCTACATGGGCGACATGCCGCTCATGACGATGAACGGCACCTTCATCATCAACGGCACCGAGCGGGTCATCGTTTCCCAGATGCACCGTTCGCCCGGCGTCCTGTTCGACCACGATCGCGGCAAGACCCACGCCAGCGGCAAGTATCTCTTCGCCGCGCGAGTCATCCCGTACCGCGGGAGCTGGCTCGATTTCGAGTTCGACGCGAAGGACATCGTCAACGTCCGAATCGACCGCAAGCGTAAGCTGCCGGTCACTGCGCTTCTCCACGCGCTCGGGATGTCGAGCGAGGAGATCCTCAACACCTTCTACAATCGCGTCACCTATACGCGTGGCAAGAACGGCTGGCAGATCCCGTACAGCGCCGACGCCTGGCGCGGTCAGAAGCCGAACCACGAGGTGGTCGATGCCGACAGCGGCGAGGTGGTGTTCAAGGCGAGCGAGAAAATCACGCCTCGGCGCGCCAACCAGGCGGCGAAGGACGGGCTCAAGAACGTCCTTATCCCGACCGAGGAAATCTTCGGCCGCTATTCGGCCTATGATCTCATCAACGAGAAGACCGGCGAGATCTACATCGAGGCCGGCGACGAGGTCAGCGAGGAGAATCTCGCGAAGCTCGACGCAGCGGGCGTCAAGACGCTCGAGCTCCTCGACATCGACTTCGTCAACACGGGCCCGTGGATCCGCAACACTCTGAAGGCCGACAAGAGCGAGGACGGCGACAGCGCGCTGGCCGACATCTACCGAGTGATGCGCCCCGGCGAGCCGCCGACGCGCGAGACCGCGGATGCGCTCTTCTATGGCCTGTTCTTCGACCCCGAGCGCTACGACCTGTCCGCGGTCGGCCGAGTGAAGCTCAACATGCGCCTCGGCCTCGACGTCGAGGACACTGTCACGACCCTGCGCAAGGAAGACATTCTCGCGGTCGTCCAGGAGCTTGTGAACCTCAAGGACGGCAAGGGCGAGATCGACGACATCGACAATCTCGCCAACCGCCGCGTTCGCTCGGTCGGCGAGCTGCTCGAGAACCAGTATCGCGTAGGCCTTCTGCGCATGGAGCGCGCAGTGAAGGAGCGCATGAGCAGCGTCGACGTCTCGACGGTCATGCCGAACGACCTGATCAACGCGAAGCCGGCGGTCGCCGCGGTGCGCGAGTTCTTCGGCTCGTCGCAGCTGTCGCAGTTCATGGACCAGACCAACCCGCTTTCGGAAGTCACCCACAAACGCCGCGTTTCGGCGCTCGGGCCGGGCGGTCTCACTCGCGAGCGAGCGGGCTTCGAGGTCCGCGACGTCCACCCGACTCACTATGGCCGAATCTGCCCGATCGAGACTCCGGAAGGCCCGAACATCGGCCTCATCAACTCGCTCGCCAGCTTCAGCCGGGTGAACAAGTACGGCTTCATCGAGACGCCGTACCGAAAGGTCGTCGACGGCAAGGTGACGACCGAAGTCGTCTACCTCTCGGCGATGGAAGAGGCGAAGCACACGATCGCCCAGGCAAATGCCGAGATCAACAAGGACGGCACCTTCGCCGAGGACATCATCTCGGCCCGCCGGAACGGCGAGTTCCTGATCGCTCCGCGCGACCAAATCACGCTCATGGACGTGTCGCCGAAGCAGCTGGTGTCGGTTGCGGCGTCGCTCATTCCGTTCCTCGAGAACGACGACGCGAACCGTGCGCTCATGGGCTCGAACATGCAGCGCCAGGCGGTGCCGCTGCTCCAGGCCGAGGCGCCGCTCGTCGGCACCGGCATGGAGGAAACGGTTGCCCGCGATTCCGGCGCCGCGATCGCGGCCCGTCGTTCGGGCATCGTCGACCAGGTCGACGCCGCCCGAATCGTCGTTCGAGTCACCGGCGACCTCAAGGCCGGTGAATCGGGCGTCGACATCTACACGCTGATGAAGTTCCAGCGCTCGAACCAGAACACCTGCATCAACCAGCGCCCGCTGGTGAAGGTCGGTGACACGGTCGAAGCCGGCGAAACCATCGCGGACGGTCCGTCGACCGAGTATGGCGAGCTCGCGCTCGGCCGCAACGTGCTCGTCGCGTTCATGCCGTGGAACGGGTACAATTATGAGGACTCGATCCTGATCTCCGAGCGGATCGTGAAAGACGACGTCTTCACCTCGATCCATATCGAAGAGTTCGAGGTCATGGCCCGTGACACCAAGCTCGGGCCGGAGGACATCACCCGCGACATTCCGAACGTCGGCGAGGAAGCGCTTCGCAACCTCGACGAGGCCGGAATCGTCTACATCGGAGCAGAGGTCGAGCCGGGCGACATCCTGGTCGGCAAGATCACGCCCAAGGGCGAAAGTCCGATGACTCCGGAAGAGAAGCTGCTTCGAGCGATCTTCGGCGAGAAGGCTTCGGACGTGCGCGACACCTCGCTTCGCCTTCCGCCGGGCGTTTCCGGCACGATCGTCGAGGTTCGCGTCTTCAACCGCCACGGAATCGACATCGATGATCGTACTCGGGCGATCCAGACCGAGGAGAAGGAGCGGCTCAAGAAGGACGCCGACGACGAAAAGGGCATCCTCAACCGAGCAACCTTCTCGCGTCTCAAGGAGATGCTGATCGGCCAGGTCGCGACCGCGGCGCCCAAGGCTATCAAGAAGGGCTCGACTCTCGACGACGCCACGATCGAGAGCGCCGAACGCCACGACTGGTGGAAGATCGCAGTCAAGGACGACAAGCGTCAGGCCGATCTCGAGGCTCTGAAGGCGCATTATGACGAGGCGACCAACGCCATCAACCGGCGCTTCGAGGACCGCGTCGAGAAGCTCGAGCGCGGCGACGAGCTGCCGCCGGGCGTTCTCAAGATGGTCAAGGTCTTCGTCGCCGTGAAGCGCAAGCTTCAGCCGGGCGACAAGATGGCCGGTCGTCACGGGAACAAGGGCGTGATCAGCCGAATCCTTCCGCAGGAGGACATGCCGTTCCTCGAGGACGGAACTCCGGTCGACATCGTTCTGAACCCGCTCGGCGTGCCTTCGCGAATGAATGTCGGCCAGATCTTCGAGACTCACCTCGGCTGGGCTTCGCGCGGTCTCGGCCGCCAGATCCAGGAGATGCTCGACGACATGCACGAGCGCGGCAAGGATCTGAGCGGCAAGGACGCGAAGTCGATCCGCACCAAGCTGAAGGACATCTACGGCGACGGCTACTCCAAGGACATCGACTCCCGCGACGACGACGCGGTTGTCGAGCTTGCGTCGAACTTGGTGGCCGGCATTCCGATGGGCACTCCGGTGTTCGACGGAGCGCGCGAGCCGGACGTCAGCGCAATGCTTGAGAAAGCGGGCCTCGATCCTTCGGGACAGGTGACGCTCTTCGACGGCCGAACCGGCAATCCGTTCGACCGCAAGGTGACCGTGGGCTACATCTACATGCTGAAGCTCCACCACCTCGTCGACGACAAGATCCACGCGCGCTCGATCGGGCCGTACAGCCTCGTTACCCAGCAGCCGCTGGGCGGCAAGGCGCAATTCGGCGGACAGCGCTTCGGCGAGATGGAGGTGTGGGCGCTGCAGGCTTACGGCGCTGCCTACACGCTTCAGGAAATGCTGACCGTGAAGTCCGACGACGTGATCGGGCGAACCAAGGTCTACGAGGCGATCGTCAAGGGTGACGACACGTTCGAGGCCGGCATTCCGGAGAGCTTCAACGTGCTCGTCAAGGAAATGCGGTCGCTCGGCCTCAACGTGGAGCTGGACAGCGTCGCAGACCCCGACGCTGAGCCCACCGCTCTCGCCGCCGAATAACCAGGGAACAACCCAGCCCCTCCCGAGCGCGGGAGGGGTCAGGAGCTAGATATGAACGAACTGACGAACTTCGCGAACCCGATCGCCAAGCCGGAGACCTTCGACGAAATCCGGATCGGAATCGCGTCGCCTGACAAGATCCGCAGCTGGTCCTTCGGCGAGATCAAGAAGCCGGAGACGATCAACTACCGCACGTTCAAGCCCGAGCGTGACGGCCTGTTCTGCGCCCGCATCTTCGGTCCGATCAAGGACTACGAATGCCTGTGCGGCAAGTACAAGCGCATGAAGTACAAGGGAATCGTGTGCGAAAAGTGCGGCGTCGAGGTCACCGTCTCGAAGGTTCGCCGTGAGCGCATGGGCCATATCGAGCTCGCTGCTCCGGTGGCTCACATCTGGTTCCTGAAGTCGCTTCCGAGCCGCATCGGCCTATTGCTCGACATGCAGCTGAAGCAGCTCGAGCGGATCCTCTATTTCGAGAGCTACGTGGTGATCGAGCCGGGCCTTACCGCGCTCGAGAAGTACCAGCTCCTGACCGAGGACGAACTCCTCGCCGCTCAGGACGAATATGGCGAGGACGCCTTCTCCGCCGGAATCGGCGCCGAGGCCGTCAAGCAGATGCTGATCGACCTCGACCTCGCGGGTGAGAAGGAGCAGCTGCTCCAGGAGCTCGCCGAGACGAAGTCGGAGCTGAAGCCGAAAAAGATCATCAAGCGCCTCAAGGTCGTCGAGAGCTTCCTCGAGTCCGGCAACCGGCCTGAGTGGATGATCATGGAAGTCATTCCGGTCATTCCGCCTGAGCTCCGCCCGCTGGTTCCGCTCGACGGCGGCCGCTTCGCGACGTCGGACCTCAACGACCTCTATCGCCGAGTCATCAACCGCAACAACCGTCTGAAGCGGCTGATGGAGCTGCGCGCCCCGGACATCATCGTCCGCAACGAGAAGCGAATGCTCCAGGAGGCCGTCGACGCACTGTTCGACAACGGCCGCCGCGGGCGCACCATCACCGGCGCCAACAAGCGTCCGCTGAAGTCGCTCTCCGACATGCTCAAGGGCAAGCAGGGTCGATTCCGCCAGAACCTGCTCGGCAAGCGCGTCGACTATTCGGGCCGTTCGGTCATCGTGACCGGCCCGGAATTGAAGCTCCACCAGTGCGGTCTTCCGAAGAAGATGGCCTTGGAGCTGTTCAAGCCGTTCATCTACTCGCGTCTCGACGCCAAGGGCCTCAGCATGACCCTGAAGCAGGCGAAGAAGTGGGTCGAGAAGGAGCGCAAGGAAGTCTGGGACATCCTCGACGAGGTGATCCGCGAGCATCCGGTTCTCCTCAACCGCGCTCCGACGCTCCACCGTCTCGGAATCCAGGCCTTCGAGCCGGTGCTCATCGAGGGCAAGGCGATCCAGCTGCACCCGCTCGTCTGCGCCGCGTTCAACGCGGATTTCGACGGCGACCAGATGGCGGTCCACGTGCCGCTCTCGACGGAAGCGCAGATGGAAGCGCGCGTGCTCATGATGAGCACGAACAACATCCTGTCGCCGGCGAACGGCCGCCCGATCATCAACCCGACGCAGGACATCGTGCTCGGGCTGTACTTCCTGACGCGCGCTCGTGAGTTCGCCAAGGGATGCCACCGTCCGGACGCGAAGAAGGACGAGAAGCTTCGGGGCATGTACGCCGGCGTTCAAGAAGTGCGCATGGC
>DASQYQ010000525.1:0-2190 GCA_035639115.1 Sphingomicrobium sp.
TCCCGATAAGGCGCGGGACGGGGTTTGATAGCGGCATTTTTCGGGAACCGGGGGCGGACGACCCCACTCATGTTTTCCTCACTTGACGGGCTCTCCAAGGGACGCTGGCGCTTCATAGGCTCCAAATGAGGGGGCATTTGCGACTGTCGCGCAAACACTTTGGCAGCAGAGCCGGTCGTGTCCCTGATGGTGGTGTAGCAGGGCGGTAGCGAAGCCGCCTGTTATTCGGCGTGGAAAATTGACCCCCGCATTGCCTCACCACGAATGTTACTGGAGAAGTTTCCGCCGATGACTGGGACAGCGCTACCGAATCGGCTCGGTGGCGCTCATGGCGGGAACGATCAGCATGGGTGCGCGGCGCGAGGTTTTGTCGGCGGTGGCGGAGCGCTACCGGTCGGCAGGGCGGGTGGAGAAGGGGCGCATCCTCGACGCGCTGTGCCGGACGACGGGCTGGCATCGCAAGCACGCGGTTCGGGCATTGCGGCGGCGCGTCGTCGATAAGGCAGTGGAGACCGAAGCGCCACGTGAGCGCAAGCGCCGCTACGGCGCGATGATCAAGGACGCGCTGACGGCCCTGTGGGAGGCGTCGGATCGTGTCTGCGGCAAGCGGCTCGTGGCGATGATCCCGACCCTTGTGCCGGCACTGGCGCGACACGGCCGGTTGCAGCTCGGCGAAGGCGAGCAAGCGCAATTGCTCGCGGTGAGCGCGGCGACGATCGACCGAGTGCTCGGCGACGTGAAGATTGCGGCGGCAGGCGGCCGTCGCCGGCGGGCCGGCTTCTGCTCCGCGATCCGCCGCGAGGTGCCGATCCGGACGTTCAACGACTGGAAGGACCCAGTGCCCGGCTTCTGCGAGGTCGACATGGTGGCGCATGGCGGCACCTCGGTGGCGGGCTCGTTCATCCAGACTCTGACGATGGTGGACATTGCCACCGGATGGACCGAGTGCCTGCCGCTGGTCAATCGCGACGGTAGCCTGGTCGTCGAGGCGATCAAGCGCGCCCAGGGCTTGTTTCCTTGGCTGTTGCGGGGTGTCGACTTCGACAACGACAGTGCGTTTATGAACGAGGTGGTCGTTCCCTGGTGTCGCGAGCAGAAGCTCGAGGTGACACGATCGCGAGCCTACAAGAAGAACGACCAAGCCTTCGTCGAGCAGAAGAACGGTGCGGTCGTCCGACGACTGATGGGATACGGCCGGTTCGATGGCGTCGAGACGGCGCGTGTAATGGCCCGGCTCTACGCGGCGGCGCGGCTTTACGTGAACTTCTTCCAGCCGTCGTTCAAGCTGAAGGAGAAGTGGCGCGAGGGCGCCAAGGTGATCAAGCGCTATCATGAACCGTTGACGCCCTATGAGCGAGCTCTGGCGCATCCGATGGTCGCTGAGACCGTGAAGGAGCGGTTGCGCGCGCAGCACCGGACGCTCGATCCCGTGGCGCTGCTGGCCGAGATCCGCGCGGCGCAGGAGGAACTCGGCAATCGCGTCGACCGTCGTTCCGGAGGCATGCTCCGAGAGGCTGCCGCTGGAAAAAGCGATGTGGTCGTGCGCTGCACGACCGCGGAGCCTGCTGCATTCGCCCGAAGGCTCGGCAATGATCTCGCGCGTGGCGAGGCGCGTGCCACGCACCGGCGGCCCAAGCGACGTTACAAGAGACGGATCCGGATGCCGTCAAAGCTCGACCCGCACGTGGCGCTGATCGAAGGCTGGCATGCAGCCGAGCCACAGCTGACCGCCATCGCCATCGTCGGTCGTCTCACCGACCTCCATCCCGACGAGTTCGACAAGAAGCAGCATTCGATCGTGCAGCGTCTGCTGCGAACCTTGCGCAGGAGCGCCGCGCAGAGATGGATCGCTGAGACGGCAGTCGACGGATGCGAGAATATTGCGCAGCGGCCCGGGGCTGTGGACGGCTCGGGCTATGCAGGGCCCGACCCGCCCACAGCCCCTCTCCCAATTCCAGTCCTCAACGTTGATCCATCAGCCGACATCTTACCGCAGTCCGCCTGGTAACATTCTCAGATGAGGCAATACGCGTGGGTCAAAATTGGACGCCGATTGACACCGTCGGCAGCTGTTGGGAGTTGTCCCTAACGGAGGGGCTCACAATGCTAGGGCCCCACCTGCTGCCAGATCGGGATTCATGGTCATGGGTGTACGCAAGGTACTGGTCTTCTTCTCCTTCGTCGCCCATG
>DASQYQ010000526.1:0-2866 GCA_035639115.1 Sphingomicrobium sp.
AGAGATGGGCGTACATGAGCGGGAGCATGCCGTTCTGGTTCATCTTCCTGAGTTCGTCGCCGCGAAGATTCCGTAGCTTCTCCTCGTCCACCATACGGAACCCGCGGTAGACGAAAGGCTGCTGGAATCCTTCTGGCTGGATCGCGACTTCGCCATCCATCAGCAGGTCAGCCTTGGTGAGGTCCTCCATGAACGCTGCCGTGCGCTGTCCCGCAGCCTCGAATTGCTCACAGAACTGAAGGATCGCCTTCGTCGCCTCGCTCGGCTGCTCGCCGTCGAACAGCGCTTCGCCCTCGTCGAACTCGCCCACGGCATTGGCGGACGGGTCGAAGCACAACGAGAGTTCGTCGCTGTCGGGACGAAGGCGCGCGAGGAGGAACGGATAACGGCGCACATAGGCCGGAATGTAGATACTTGCGTCGCGCGCACGGCCGTCCTCGTCCAAGAAGACGTTCACGCCCTCATTGAGACCGAACAGGGCGATTGGAATCGGGTTGTCGCCGACCGAGAAGACGATCGGATAGTGGCGCTGGACGAGTGTGAACTCATCGACAGTCACCGGAATGGCGTGGGTACGCGCGATCTGCGGCATACGAAGGATCGGGCGGACCTTCATCTTGCCGTGCTGCGTCGCGTTAAGCGGCTCGACCGTATTGTAGAACAAAGGCAAATTCTGGGTCGGGGCGGCAGTCGCCATCGAAAATATCTCCTGGGGCCCGGCTTGCGGCCTCCCTCGGGCCAGCCCGCCGCTGAATGGTCGACGGGCCTCTATTGGCCTTGTGGTCGTTAGGCAAGCCGAGACCGCCTCGCCGGACGGCCCCGCAGCAGTTCATAGACCATTCAACGCCCCGCTGCGAACGCCCACTAATGGCGGCGGGCTGCAGATGATTCCGGGAACGATCCTCGCGTTCGTGCCGCTATTGCTTGGCCTTTTCGCAGCGCAGCCGCAGATCGTCGGCCAGTCGGTAACTCGCCTCGTGATCCAGGACGAGGTGATCATGCGCGTACCTGTCCAGCCGCGGCCGCTGATGCCGCAGTTCGAATGGCAGGAGCGCAAAGGCCCGAAGTGCATCCCCGCCGCCGAAATTCGCGGCGCGCTCCTGTCCGGGCCGCAGCAGGTCGATTTCGTTCTCGGGGGACCAAAAAGAATCCGCGCCGAACTCGACGAAGACTGCCCGGCGCTCGATTTTTACGGTGGCTTCTATCTCCAGCCGCAGGACGAGAAGCTTTGCGCCGGCCGGGACGCCATCCACTCCCGGATGGGAGGCAGCTGCACGATCGAGCGGTTCAGGCAATTGATCCCCAAGCTGAAGCATTAGACCCGGTTGGATTCTGCGCTCCAAAACCCCACATTTCTTGACAAGTTCAAAGGCTTCGCACAGGCCAGTCGCCGCGCCGGCGTCAGTCAGCAGGCCCACCCATTTATCCGGAAGAATCAATGTCTTTTGCCGACCTCGGCCTTTCTGACGAATTGCTCCGCGCCGTCGCGGACAGCGGCTATGACGAGCCGACGCCGATCCAGCGCGCCGCGATCCCGTCCGTCCTAATGGGACGCGACCTGGTCGGAATCGCGCAAACTGGAACGGGCAAGACGGCGGGTTTCGTGCTGCCGATGATCGACATCCTGCACCACGGCCGAAGCCGCGCACGGATGCCGCGCTCGCTGATCCTCGAGCCGACCCGGGAGCTGGCGATGCAGGTGGCGGAGAACTTCGAGAAGTACGGCAAATATCACCCGCTTTCGATGGCGCTTCTGATCGGTGGAGTGCAGATGGGCGATCAGGTGAAAGCCCTCGAAAAGGGCGTGGACGTACTGATCGCAACGCCCGGACGGTTGATGGACCTGTTCAGCCGGGGCAAGATTATGCTGACGGACTGCAAGCTGCTGGTCATCGACGAAGCAGATCGCATGCTCGACATGGGCTTCATCCCCGACATCGAAGAAATTTGCGCCAAGCTTCCAAAGGGCCGGCAGACGTTGCTCTTCTCGGCGACCATGCCGCCGCCGATCCAGAAGCTCGCGGCGAAGTTCCTCGTCGAGCCCAAGCGCATCGAGGTTGCCCGTCCGGCGACAGCCAACGTCAATATTGAACAGCGCCTCGTCGAAACCTCGCCGGACAAGAAGAAGGACGCGTTGAAGGACCTGCTGAGAAGCGACGACGTCAAGAATGCGATCGTCTTCTGCAACCGCAAGACGACCGTTCGCGAGCTGACGAGTAGCCTGAAGCGTGCCCGTTTTGCCGTCGGGCAGATCCAGGGCGATATGGACCAAGCGGAGCGGATCGCCGAGTTCGACCGCTTCAAGAGCGACGAGATCAACATCCTCGTCGCCTCCGACGTCGCCGCCCGCGGCCTCGACGTCAAAGGCGTGAGCCACGTCTTCAACTTCGACGTTCCCTGGCAGCCCGACGATTACGTGCATCGCATCGGCCGAACCGGCCGCGCCGGCGCCAAAGGCGTTGCAATCACCCTCGCAACCAGGGCGGACGGCGAGCTGATAGAGCGGATCGAGAAGCTGACGGGGCAGAAGATCCAGCGCATGGGTGCCCCCGAAGCCAAGGAAAGATCGGAGTCAAAGCAGCAGGCCCGGCGCGAACAGAAGTCAGAGGCGCCGAAACCGCAGAAAGAGCAGCGACCCCGCGAGGAGCGCTCACCCGTCGTCGAGGACATCAAGACGGACTGGAACGGGCCACTACCTTCGTTCCTTTCGGTGAGCGCCGGCTAGGCACATTCGTGACACTGGAAAGCGCTCCGGCGCGTTCCTAGCTGGCCGCCCTAATTGAAAGGGATCCAGCATGAGCGAATATGTGCCTCCGAAGGTGTGGACGTGGGAACAGCCAAGCGGCGGCCAGTTCGCGAACATCAA
>DASQYQ010000527.1:0-3431 GCA_035639115.1 Sphingomicrobium sp.
AGGATTCTCTCCTCCGCTTACGGCGCCGGCTCGAGGAGCTTCGCCTACGACCGCTGGGGCAACCTGCTCCAGAACGGCTCGCTCACCTACCCGGTGGACGGCGCGCACAACAGGCTGATCGTCGGCGGATCGACGAGCGCCGTCTCCTACGACGGCCGGGGGAACCTGACCGTCCACAACGCGGACGCGATGTCCTACGACTCGCTCGACCGTCTGTACCGCAACCAGAGCGGCTCCTCGGACTTCGTCTTCATCCACAACGGAGTCGGTGAGCGGCTCGTGAAGTTCCCCGGCAACAAGTCGCTCGCCCGCCGCGAGATGGCGCGTCTCGTCGGGGAAGCCAACAAGGCCGCGGGCAAGACGGGCTGGTCCACGGCTCCGGACGCGTGCCTGGGGACCTTCTCCGACGTCCCCTGTTCCGACGCCGACGCCGGCTGGATCCAGACCCTCTACGACCACGGCACCGCGGCCGGCTGCGGCGGCAGCCAGTTCTGTCCGGATCCCCCGGGCGGGACGCTCAATCGCGCCCAGATGGCGGTCTTCGTCGTCAAGGGATACCGCGCCGACGGCGCGGCCGTCCCTCCCTGCACCGGAATCTTCGCCGACGTTCCCTGCTCGGGCGCCTCGCCGTGGGTGCCGTTCGCCCCGTACATCGAGCAGCTCTCGAGGGACAACGTCACCGCCGGGTGCGGCGGCAGCAACTTCTGCCCCGGCAACCCGGTCACGCCGTGGCAGATCCTCGTCTGGATGTCCAAGACACCGGCCGTTCCCGGCAGCGGCAGGACGTGGGCCTCCGTGTATCATCCCGTGCCCAGAGGCTCCATCTACACGCTGCGCGATGAGCAGAACCGCGTCGTCACCGAGATGACCGACGCCTCCTCGGGCTCGGCTTCGGCCACCCTGGGCGTCCAGCGGGACAACGTCTTCTTCGGCGGTCTGCTCGTCGCCTCCAACTCCGCCGGGACCTGGAGCTACGACGTGTCGGACCATCTCGGCAGCGTCCGCAAGATGTGGAGCACCGCGGGAACGGTCACCGAATCGCACGGGTACTGGCCGTACGGCGAGGACACGAACACGGGCCCGCCCAATCAGCACCTCTCGTTTCAGGCAATGGAGAGAAACGACGGCGTCGCCCAGCACTTCGACCATGCGCGGACGCAGCACTACAGCCTGGGGAGGTTCATGAGCACGGATGCTGCTGGAGGGCATCCGAAGAGCCCGCAGTCCTGGAACCGCTATTCGTACACACTCGGAAACCCGATGAAACACATCGACCCCGATGGGTTACTGACAATTCTTGTGCATGGCACTCAACTTGGCGGACGGACGACAGACTTCACTCCGCCCGGAGCCTTCTTCAATCACGTAGCGACAAGCATTGGTGATCGCACGACCGTTTCTTACAACTGGTCAGGCGGAGATACTCACGCGGCGAGGGTGGATGCCGCGAAAGGACTGGCGGAGTTCATTCGCGCCTACAAGTTCGCGCCCGGCGAGGGCCTCGACATCATCGCTCACAGCCATGGGGGGAACGTCGCAATCGCCGCAATCAACATGGGCCTGCGCCATAAAGTCGACAACCTCGTGACTCTCGGCACGCCGTCGACTCCCTCGTACCGACTAGACGGGACGGCTGGAGTATCCAATTGGGTCAATGTATTCAACGTGTTCGACAAAGTACAGACACACGGCGGAGGCGCCGATGGCGACCGCTATCTCCAGTACGGCCCTGCTGCCAGAATCCAACCTCTCGCCACAAACGTTGAGCTGGATGAGGATTTCGGAGATGTCAACAGTCATTCGTGGCTTCACAGCTCCGAGGCATGGGATCGCGTCTTCCCATATCTGAATACGATTCAAGCCTTCGGAGATCGGAGCTTCATGTGGATACAACGGTGAAGATTCACCCTTGCTCGGTCGCGCGGTGCTTCGTCCTGTGTTGGGCAGCGATCGTGACGGCCTCGTTTGAGTTCCTGGACTTCTCGGATCTATCTCGGCACTTCGTTCAAACGATCAGCGACACATTCGCCCAAGCGGCCAACGCCGCGGGCCGGTGGAGCGTCCAATGAACAAGCATTTGGCCACGATATCCCGACGCTCCGCTCTCTATCTCGGAGCGCTAGTGGCGCTCAGCTTGATCGAATACGCGATCTATCCCGGCCTCTCCTGGCAAATCGGCCGGATCGGAGGCGGCCAGCCGGACGGCAGCACGATGCGCTACTTTCTCGACGTCTACGTGCGTCCCGGACTCGGAGCGTTCATCCTGATCTCGATCGCTGCCCTGACTCTCGCGGCGAAGAAGGGCCCCCGCCCATTACATTTTGTCTTCGGCGCTTTGCTGCTGTTCAATGTCGCCCTCCTCGTTTTCTCATCCCTCTCGTATTACCGGGGGATCGCCGCCGCCATGGGAGCCACTACCCCCTCTCCAACCCTCAAAGCCGAAATGAAACGACTCGGCGTGCGATCGGTGGTCATCGTCCCCGCCGTGTCCATCGATCAACATCCGGTCTGGCCGCCCGACGGCAGGCATCTCGCGTTTCGCCGCGAGGAGGGCTGGCGTTTGCTCGCCCTCGCGCCCGTTGAATTGGTGGCAGCGACGTGGATGGGCAGTCAACCCATCGGCAGGGTCGAGCCCACACTTGCCACTTCCAGCGTGAGTGAGAGCGTGGTGAAGCAATGGGAAAGTCAGGGCTCCTTTGGCGATCGCAAAGCGACGGGGCGCGACGGGACGACCGTGGAATTGAAGACTCAAGATCGCGAAACGTCTCTCATCGTGACGAGGCCCAACGAGCAGCCGGAGACGGTGTGGTCCACCACACTCGAGGAGTGTCACTCACTCTCGCTGTCGCGCGACGGTCGCATGGTCGCTTACGTCTGTGGGCACGAGGGAATCATCGTGACCGAGCTATGAGTTCGACGATGCGCCCCGCACTCATGGCAGGGCGCTTCCGTGTTTGATCCGTGCGGGCCGGGGTTCCGATGGCATCTCACCGGCGGCAGATGGTGAGACCGCGAAGATTCTCGCCACGATCGCGATAGTGGCATCGAATGCTCCGCCCTCACGCAGCCCGACAAGACCGCGGCCGTCAAGACCGTAGTAAATTCCGCGGACGTCGAGAATGTTCACGCGAATCGCGACCCGACCGGGCTTTATCTCGCATATCTCGTCGGAAATTTCGGTCATCTGGAGCCTGGCATTGAGGATGATTTCAGGTCTCATCTTTCGACAAAGCGAAGACTCTGCAACCGTGCCGGAAGCAAGTGAGCCCGCGAAGGACGGAAAATAGCCGAATGATCCAGCGCCGCACGGCACTCCTCGCCATCGCCGTCATTCTCTGTACTCATCTGGTTCTCGCGGCCGACATCAAGACCGTCACCGTCTTCGGGGCGCGGCAGTTCTCGGTGCCCGTGCCCTGGGGATGGTCGTTCGA
>DASQYQ010000528.1:0-3723 GCA_035639115.1 Sphingomicrobium sp.
GAAAGGGCTGCAACCCTCACCTTGACCCCGCGCCCGGCCAGGTGGCGCGCCGCGACGTAGCCGTCGCCGCCATTGTTGCCCGGTCCGCATAGGAACAGAGCCGGGATCGGCCCGGCGAACCTGTACACCGCCTCGGCGAGCGCGGCCCCTGCCCGCTCCATCAGCTGCTCGACGGTGATCCCGCGATCGATCGCCGACTGCTCCGCCGCGCGCATCGCTTCGGCAGTAAGGATTGGACGCCCCACCATGGGCGGTCCCTAGCGCAGGAAGGTCGCGAGGTGCCACCATTCTCGCGGCACCGCGACGGCCGCCATGTCGCGCGACTGCTCGCTGTCGAAAAGAGCGAAGCAAGTTGCGCCCGACCCGGACATGCGCACGAACGAAGCTCCCCCCTGTGCGGAAAGCCAGGCGAGCACCGACCCGATCTGAGGCACCAGAGTCGTCGCGGGTCCTTCGAGGTCATTCCTTCCCTCGCGCCAATCCTCGAGCGGGCCCCGATCGAGCCCATTCCAAGCGGCATAGGCCGCAGCGGTCGAAAGCGGCACGCGGGGATTCACTAGCAAGACCGGCCGGCCGGAGAGCTCCGGGATCGCGACCGCCGTCAACCGATCTCCCGCTCCCTCGCCGCGAGCGGGCAGGCTGAGGAGACAGGCCGGCACATCGCTCCCGAGTTTCGGGGCGACCTCTTGCGCATACTTCGGATCGATTTTCCACAAGGCGGTCAGCAGCCTCAGTGCAGCAGCGGCGTCCGCAGAGCCACCGCCGATCCCAGAGGCGACCGGAAGGCGCTTCTCGAGAACCAACGCCGCGCCGGCAGTGACGCCCGCCGCCTCCGCTAGCGCTCGACCGCTCCGAAGAACCAGATTGTCCTTTTCGCCGGCCAGTTCCGCTGAAAAGAGTCCCGTCACTCGAAGCGAAAGCTCGTGGTCCCTTTCGCCGCTGAGCCGGTCGCCATCCACGCAAAAGGCAAAAATCGTCTCGATGGAATGCCGCCCATCGGGCAGCTTGCCTCTAACATGAAGCGCGAGATTGAGCTTCGCGGGCGCAATCTCGACTGCGGCGGTCAAGGCGCGGCGTTCGCAGTCGTCAGGCCCGACGCGAGCTTTGCTTTCACCCTCTCGGCTACCTTGTCCTCGGCCGTCACCAGCGCCGCATGCCAGGCGAAGCGCGCCTCGAAGCGCCGGCCCGACTTGTAGAGAGCATCGCCAAGATGTTCTTGAATCTCAGCTTGATCGGGATCCTTCTGTGCGGCGCGCTGAAGGGTCTCGATTGCCTCGTCGACCTTGCCCCGCTTGAACTGTGCCCAACCGAGCGAATCCGTAATGGAGGCGTCGTCGGGCGAAAGCTCGCTCGCCTTGCGGATCATCGCTTCGGCGGCGTCGACGTCCTCGCCGCGCTCAAGCTTGGCGTAACCGAGGAAGTTGAGCAGCAACGGCTGATCGGGAGCGGATGCGAGCGCTTGCTGAAGCGCGGCTTTGGCTTCCCCCCAGCGGTTCGATTCCTCGAGCGCGTTTGCCTGTAGGAGTTGGAGCGACCACAGGTCGTCCTTCATCCCCTGAGCGTTCGCAATCGTCAGGGCGCGTCCGTACGCGTCTGCGGCTTCGGCATGGCGGTCCATGGCCTCGAGTACGTCGCCGAGCCGCGAATAGTCGGAAAGGCCTGCATTCGGCGCCTTGGCCGCTGTCGCAGCGATCGCATAAGCTTCATTGAAGCGCTTGCTGTTGGTAAGGATTCGCGCCTGCGCATCGCGCACTTGGGAGATCAGCGGATCTGTCTGCGGGATGGATGCCAAGAGCGCGAGTGCTTCGCCGCTTCTGTCCTGAGCATCGTAAAGTATCGCCAGCAGCGCGGTTGGAGAGCTGTTCTGCGGGTCGGCATAACGGGCGACCTGTACGAGCCCGACCGGTGGCGCGCTCCGTCCGAGCCGGGTCAGCTCCGCGCCGAAGGCGGTCAGCACCGCGCTCATCGCCTTGGCGCCCGTATCGATGGCCTCACCGCCCGCTTTGCCGCTGAGGATACGCTGACGGGCGGCTGCGGAATCGCTCGTCATGCCTTCGACCATCGCGGCAGCCCGCGCGCGGTCGCCCGCGGCAAGAAACCCATCGGCCATCGCAAGGCGAACGCGAGCCTCGCGCGCTCCTGCGACGCCGATCGCGCGCCGCGCATAGGGCTCGGCCTCCGCGGTTCGCTTGAACTTCAACAGGATCAGTGCCTGCTCTTCGTCGCGCAGCGGCCCGAGGAGGCTCCGGGGCTGGATCTGGCCGAGGCTCGCTATCGCCTTGTCCTGGTCGCCTCGCTCCGCCGCATCCCAGGCGTTGATCAGCGGCGCGAGGAAGGTCAGGTCGGCATTGCTTTCGCCGGTATTGAGCCACTGCAGCGCCCGCGTCGCCTGGCGGCGCTTCACGGCGTCGGTAACCAGCAGCAACCGGCCGTCGGTCGACAGCTTCGCCGCCGGAATCTTGCTCACCAGGCTCAATGCCAGATCCATCTGGCCGGCGCCGATGGCTTCGGTCAGCGCCTGCTGCGCGAACTGGGACTCGCCGGGCTGGGCGTCCGCGAGCGTCGCGAGCAGTTGGGCGGCACGGGCGTGCTCCCCATTGATCGCGGCCGCGCGCGCCTCGACATAGGTCAGCGACGGGTCGCTCGTACCGAGGCTCGCTGCAGCCGGAGCCGGCGCGAGGATCAGCGCTGCAAAGGCTGCGGCTGAGAAGAGCTTACATGTTCGGGTAATTGGGCCCTCCGCCGCCTTCTGGAGTGACCCAGTTGATGTTCTGGGTCGGGTCCTTGATGTCGCAGGTCTTGCAGTGAACGCAATTCTGCGCGTTGATCTGGAGCCTCGGTTCACCACTCTCGCCATCGACAAATTCATAGACGCCCGCCGGGCAGTAACGCTGCTCGGGACCGGCATAGACCGGCAGGTTGATTGCAGTGGGTATGTCGCCATCCTTGAGCGTCAGATGAACCGGCTGGTCTTCTTCGTGGTTGGTGTTCGAAATGAAGACCGATCCAAGGCGGTCGAAAGTCAGGACTCCGTCTGGCTTTGGATAGTCGATCGGCCGAGCCTGTTCCTTCCGCCTAAGGCTCGCGTTGTCCGGCCGGAGCTTCAGCGTCCAGGGAACGCCGATTCCGAGTTGATTGAGCCACATGTCGAGCCCGGCATAGAGCGTTCCCGCAATTCCGCCCCAATGGGCGACCGCCGGTTGTGCATTGCGGACCTTGCGAAGTTCCTTGGCCACCCAACTGTTGTGAAGCGCGGTCGGATAGCCTTCGAGGACATCCCCGGAGCGATCCGCGGATACCGCTTCGAAGGCCGCCTCGGCCGCAAGCATTGCCGACTTCATCGCCGTATGAGTGCCCTTTATTCTCGGCACGTTCACGAAGCCCGCCGAGCAGCCAATCAGCGCTCCGCCGGGGAAGACGAGCTTCGGGATCGCCTGATAGCCGCCCTCATTGATCGCCCGAGCGCCGTAGGACACGCGGCGGCCTCCCTCGATCTCGGCGCGGATCGCCGGATGGCTCTTCCACCGCTGCATTTCCTCGAAGGGTGAAAGATAGGGATTCGAATAGTCGAGCGAGACTACGAACCCGAGCGCGACCTGGTTGTTCTCCTGATGGTAAAGAAAGCCTCCGCCCCAGGCTTCGTCGAGCGGCCAGCCCTGCGTATGAATCACTCGCCCCGGCTTATGTCTCTCAGCAGGAATGTCCCACAATTCCTTGATACCT
>DASQYQ010000529.1:0-9416 GCA_035639115.1 Sphingomicrobium sp.
AGCTTCGGCGGACATGCGGCACCCCCGCCTCCGCCACCCCCGCCCCCGCCACCGCCGCCTCCGCCGCCACCGCCGCCGGAAGCGGCCCCTCCGCCTCCGCCACCTCCACCGCCGCCGCCTCCACCTCCACCAGCGCCGACGGAAAAGGGTGAGCGCGGCAGCTGACCCGCGGGACATGCATTCTGAAGTCACGCGCCGCTCGCTCCTCATCGGGGCGGGCGGCGCGGCCGTTTCCCCGGCCGTTGCGAGGACCTACAAGCGGCGCATGAAAGATAATGTCGTGGTGATCGGCGCGGGCGTGTTCGGCGCGTGGACGGCGCATCACCTTCAGCAGCAGGGCCATCGCGTCACCCTGATCGATGCGTGGGGCCCTGCTCACACACGAGCATCATCGGGTGGTGAGTCGCGCCTGACCCGAGCCGCGTACGGTAAGGACGCGATCTATACGCGGATGGCGCGGGACTCCCTTCCACAGTGGAAGGCTCTAAGCGCAGTGTCGGGCCTACCGATACTGGTGCAATGCGGCATTCTCTTCTTCTTCCCGAAGGAAGAGCCTTACGTCCACGACAGCATCGCCGCCCACAGGGAATTCGGCCTTCCGACCGCGGTGATGACCCAAGCGGAGATGTCGCGGCAGTTCCCAATGATCGACTTCGAAGGGATCACGATCGGCCTTCATGAGCCTGGGTTCGGAGCGCTGATGGCGCGGCGTTCAGTGCTGACACTAGTCGATCGCTTTGCCCGTGATGGCGGGACTTGCATGAAGGGCGCCGCCTTGGCGCCGGAAGCGACCGGCGACCGGCTCGACGAGATCCGGCTCTCCTCCGGCGAGCCTATCGCCGCCGACCGGTTTGTCTTTGCGCTGGGCCCGTGGCTGCCAAAGCTTTTTCCCGATGTGATCGGCCCAAGGATCCTGCCGACGCGGCAAGAGGTCTTCTATTTCGGCACGCCCGCGGGCGACCGGCGCTTCCTGCCAAATGCTATGCCAGGCTGGGCTGACTTCAATGGTGGCGACATCTTCTATGGGTTCCCCGATCTAGAGACACGCGGCGCAAAGTTCGCTCACGATCGGCATGGAGTAGAAGTCGATCCGGATACGCAAAGCCGCCGTCCAACCGAGGCGGCCTTGGCGGAAATCCTGGCCTATCGCGACCGCCGCTTTCCGGCGCTGCGAAATGCGCCGCTGGTGGGTGCCGAGGTTTGCCAGTACGAGAATAGCTCGAACGGCGACTTCCTGATCGACCTCCATCCGCGACTGAAGAACGTGCTGCTGCTGGGTGGCGGATCCGGCCACGGGTTCAAACACGGGCCGGAGGTAGGGCGCTACGCCGCCGCAAGGTTACTAGGCTCAGTCGAGCCGGAGCCGCGGTTCAGCCTCGCGAGCAAGGCCGAAACGCACCACCGCGAGGTCCATTAGTCCGGTTTCTTGGCGACCCCGACAAGCGCCGGACGGAGCAGCCGGTCCTTCATCACGTATCCGGGCTGCATTTCCTCCACGATTGTCCCGGGCTCAGCCTCGTTCGTCGGGAGTTCCATCATCGCCTGGTGCCGATGCGGATCGAGCGTTTCGCCTACAGATTTTACGCGCTCGATCCCGTTGCGCTGAAAGACCGACTCGAGTTCACGTGCGGTGGATTCGATTCCAGCGAGAAATTGGCTCGCAGTCTTGTCGGCGCGAAGTTCTTCACCGACGGCCGCAAGCGCGCGGTCGAGGTGATCCTTGATCGCGAGCATGTCGCGCGCGAACCCTGCGGTGGAATATGCTCGCGCGTCGGCGACTTCCTTTTCCATGCGGCGCCGAACGTTCTGGATTTCGGCAGCCGCATAGAGAGCGTTCGCGCGGGCGTCCTCTAGCTGCTTCTCGAGCTCGGCGGCATGGTCGTGCTCCGCCACTTCGGGCGCACCGTCCGCAGTTTCCTTGCGAAGCTCCTCGGCTTCGTCGTGCAGTTCGTCCTCATCCTTGGTCGCGTCGATCATGCCATCAGTCTCGTGAGTGCTTTTGCAGTGAAATCAACCATGGGGACCACACGGGCATAGTTCAACCGAGTCGGTCCGATCACACCAACAACGCCGACGACCTCCCCCTGGCTCCCACGGTAGGGGGCCGCAATAACCGAAGAGCCCGAAAGAGCGAACATCCGGTTTTCCGAGCCGATGAAGATCCGGCATCCAGGCGCGTCGCGCGCGCCTTCGAGGAGCCGGGCGATCTCCTGTGCTTCCTCAAGCTCATCGAGGAGCTTGCGGACACGTTCGAGGTCCTCTGCAGCATTGGCGTCGAGGAGATTGGCTTGCCCGCGGACGATCAGTACCGGACGGCGCGCATGATCTTGGCTCCAGGCGGCGAGGCCGGAAGCGACCAGCTCCGCAGCCACCGAATCGACCAACTCCTTGCGTTCGCGGATTTCGGAGCGAAGCCGCGCTTCGGCTTCGGCCAACGTCAGTCCGGCGAGCCGAGCGTTGATGAAATTGCTGACCTCGGTCAGCGCATGGGCGCTGGTCCCGTCGTCGAGAGACACGATGCGGTTTTCGACGCTCCCGTCCGCTCCCACCAGCACGGCGAGGGCGCGCGTCGGCGCAAGCTGCACGAAATTGAGTTGCTTGAGCCGCATCTCGCGTTTCGGCGCAAGCACCACCCCGGCCGCCTGGCTCAGTCCGGACAAGGCCGCGGAAGCCGCCGCAAGCGCGTCCTCGATCGGCTGGTCGCGAACGATCTGCCGCTCGATCTCGCGCCGCTCGCGTGGATCGGGCGCGGCGGCCTGCATGATTCCGTCAACGAATAGGCGCAGCCCGCTATCGGTCGGGATTCTTCCGGCCGAGGTGTGCGGATGGGTGAGAAGCCCGCGCTCCTCAAGCTCCTGCATGACGCCGCGAATCGACGCAGGCGAGAGGCTGATCGATCCCGCCAGCGCCTTCGAACCGATCGGCAATCCACGCTCGAGATAGGATTCGACCACTAGGCCGAAAATCTCGCGCATGCGGTCGGTCAGTTCGCCGATAGGCTGCGTCATGCCTTTCATCTAGGATTGGCGGCAACAGCGGTCTAGGGACGCGGCGCACCAGTATCAGGAGACAAGCCCTTATGCGCCCGTCCGGCCGCGCCCCCGACCAGATGCGTGAACTTCGATTCGAGCCCGGCTTTACGCGCCACGCAGAAGGTTCATGCCTCGTTAGCTTCGGCGACACGCGCGTCCTGTGCACGGCCAGCGTCGACGAGAAGGTTCCGCCCTTCCTTCGCGGCAAGGCGCAGGGCTGGGTCACCGCCGAATATGGAATGCTTCCGCGGGCGACTCACACGCGCGGCAACCGCGAGGCCGCGAAGGGCAAGCAGTCGGGACGGACGCAGGAGATCCAACGACTGATCGGTCGTTCGCTGCGCGCCGTTGTCGAGCTGCCGAAGTTGGGCGAGCGACAGATCATCGTCGACTGTGACGTGATCCAGGCCGACGGCGGGACACGCACGGCGTCGATCTCCGGAGGCTGGGTCGCGCTTCGAATTGCCGTCGACAAACTGCTGGAATCGAAGGCGATTTCGACCGATCCGATTCGCACCCAGGTCGGCGCCGTCAGCTGCGGCATCCACAACGGAACGGCAGTGTTGGACCTCGACTATGACGAGGACAGCCAGGCCGGATGCGACGGCAATTTCGTGCTCACCGCCGACGGCGCGATCGTCGAGGCGCAGGTGACGGCAGAGGGCGAATGCTACGACGAGGAAGGGCTTTTGAGGCTCCTCCGCCTCGCCCGGATCGGGTGCGGCGAAATCTTTCAGGAGCAGCTGAAAGCGGTCGGACGGTGAGGCCGATCGGCGGCAAGCTGGTCATCGCGACCCACAACCCCGGTAAGCTACGCGAGATGGCGGCACTGCTGCAGCCGCTCGGCATTGAATGTGTAGGCGCCGAAGAGCTCGGGCTTCCCGAGCCCGAGGAAATCGGAAACAGCTTCGCCGACAACGCCGATCTTAAGGCCCGAGAGGCGGCCGATCTTTCGGGTCTTCCTGCACTCGCCGACGACAGCGGTCTGTGCGTCGATGCGCTTCACGGACGTCCCGGCATCTTCTCGGCTCGGTGGGCGGAGGACGCTGAGGGCAATCGCGACTGGATGCGCGCGATGGAGCGGGTGTGGCGCGACGTCAAAGCCACCGAGCCCGATGCCGATCCGGCGGCTCATTTTGCATGCTCGCTCGCGATTGCCTGGCCGAATGACGGTCAAGCCGAAACGTTTGACGGCCGCGTGGATGGGATTCTGGTCTGGCCGCCTCGCGGAGACCGCGGCTTCGGCTACGACCCGATGTTCGTTCCGGTCGGCCACGACCAGACGTTCGGGGAACTCGATCCGGAGCTGAAGCACAGCATCAGCCATCGCGCTGACGCGTTCCGCAAACTGGTCGCGGCGCTGAGGGAATGAGCGCCGAGCCGCTCGCGCTGTACGTCCACTGGCCCTTCTGCGTCAGCAAGTGCCCATATTGCGACTTCAACAGCCATGTGCGGTCTAGCATCGACCAGAAGGCGTGGCGGGACGCCCTCCTTTCCGATCTCGCCCATGAGGCCCAGCTGCTGCCCGACCGCCAATTGACCTCGATCTTCTTCGGTGGCGGCACCCCGTCCCTGATGGACCCTCAGACAGTCGAAGGGATTGTCGTCGCCGCCGCGAGCCACTGGCAGGCTGCTCCGGACATCGAGATTACGCTCGAGGCAAATCCCAACTCGGTTGAGGCGGATCGTTTCGCCGATCTACGCTCGGCTGGCATCAAGCGCCTTTCGCTTGGCCTCCAGAGCTTCGACGACAGCGCACTGCATTTCCTCGGCCGGGCGCATTCGGCCAGCGAGGGGTTTCGCGCACTCGAGATCGCGCAGCGCAATTTCCGCCGAGTCAGTTTCGATCTGATCTACGCACTTCCCGGTGACACCGAGGCGAGTTGGTCGGCGATGCTCGCGCAGGCGCTTTCGCTCGGCACCAAGCATCTGTCGCTCTACCAGCTGACGATCGAACCCGGCACGCGTTTCGCGACCATGGCGGCGAAGCACGAGTTCGAGCCCCTCGATCCAGATGCGGCCGCGGCGCTCTATGAGCTCACGGACGACATGACGTCGTCAGCGCATATGCCGTCTTACGAGATCAGCAATTATGCCAGGCGCGGGCAGGAGAGCCGGCACAACCTCACCTACTGGCGCTACTGCGATTACGCCGGCGTCGGGCCGGGCGCCCACGGGCGTCGCCTCGGCCTTCGCACGGTGCGACACAAAAAGCCGGAAAACTTCCTTTCAGCCGTCGCACGAAATGGCCACGGAATTAGCGAGGAAGCATCCCTCTCCTCAGGCGAAGCCGCGGATGAGGCGCTCGTCATGGGATTGCGCCTCCGCGAAGGTGTGGATGCCGGTGCCATTTCCGGGCGGTTCGGTCGGCCGATCGTGGATTGGAATCGAGTCGACCGCCTTGTCGACTCAGGCCATTTGCAGCGGACGAATACGCATATCGCGCTTAGCGCAGCTGGGCGGTTGCTACTCGATCACATCCTTGGCGAGATCGTCGCGACCGAGCCCCACGCTCAAGAGCGCAAGATTCTGGTCGCGAGCTAGTGCGGCTGCGATGCCGGAGTCGGTGCAGGCTTCGCCGTTGGAGCCGGCGCGGCCGGCTTGTTCTGGCTGGCCATGAACTTGTAATTGTCTGCCGGAGTCGCGACATAATCGTCGATCGTCATCTCGGCGTCGTCGGCAGCCGCCTTCTTCGTCATTCCATTCTTGATCCGGAAATCGACCAGCGCAGACTTGAGCGTGCCAAGTTGGGCTGTGCAGGCATTGCGCAAGTAGGTTTCGATCGTGTCGGCGCTGACATTGTCGCTGGTGGCCTTCGCCGCTGCATCGTGGAGGCAGCCACGGAACGCCGAAGTCGGCGTGGAGATCGACGCCTGAAGCGCCGCGAGGGTGAGCGCCGAAGCGCTCAGTAATGCAATCATCCAACCTCTCCCCAGGCAGATGAGAAGTCGACACGATGACTCTTTTTCAATTGAATTGGAAGAGGTTAATCGACTCACATGAGTGAAGCTCTACAGCCTGGCCTGCACATCGTTGCGACGCCGATCGGCAATCTCAGCGACTTGTCGCCGCGTGCAGCGGACACACTTCGCAAAGCCGACAGAATTCTCGCGGAAGATACTCGAATCACTGGTAAATTGCTCGCACATATCGGTGCGAGAGTACCGATGACCCGTTACGACGACCATTCGAGCGACCGCGACCGGAAGCACATTGTCGGATTGCTCGGCGAAAAGGCGATCGCGCTCGTGAGCGACGCAGGAACGCCGCTGATCTCTGATCCGGGCTACAAGCTGGTGCGCGCCGCACGGGACGCGGGCCACGCGGTCCACACCGTTCCCGGGCCGTCGGCTGCTATCGCAGCGCTGACCCTCGCGGGACTTCCGACCGATCGCTTCCTGTTCCTCGGATTTCTTCCCGCTAAAGCGAAGGCGAGAAGTATTGCGATCGCCGAAGTCGCGAGCGTCCGAGCGACGCTCGTGCTCTACGAAAGCGGTCCGCGGTTGGGAGAAACGCTGGCAGCTTTGCAGCGAGGCCTCGGCGCTCGCGACGGCGCCGTCGCCCGCGAAATAAGCAAGCTGCATGAGGAATGCGTCACCGGCACGCTCGCTGAGCTCGCGACATGCTACGCGAAGGCGACGCCCAAAGGCGAGATCGTCGTCCTGGTCGGGCCCCCCGCGGCTGCCGCCGAGGCATCCGATGAAGAATTGGACAATGCGCTGGACGAAGCGCTTGGGCACTTGTCACCGTCGCGTGCGGCTGCCGATGTTGCCGAGCGCCTGCACGTGCCCCGCAAACGCGCGTACGCTCGAGCGCTCGAGCGCTCGAAATGAAGCGGCACGCTGCAGAGAAGCCCGGGCGCGCGGCGGAGATGTTCGCCCGCTGCTTCCTTCATGGCTGGCGAATCCTCGCGCGAAGAGCACGTGTCACCGGAGGCGAGCTCGAGTAACCGGGTGGCCGCCGATTCGCTCGATGATTGGCCACTCCGGCGGATCGATGATCGCAGCTGAGTGCCTCGCGCCGCGATACATGAGCGCAAGGCGATGACCTCCGGATCGATGCGCTTTTCGTCGCGTCCGAAGCACCTGTCGAACGTCTGGCAAGGGTGACAGCAGCAGGCGTGCTTACTAGAGGCCCTTGTCCATGAGCCTGCGCGTCGCTGTCCAGATGGATCCCCTCGAGCGGATCAATATTGCCGGGGATTCGACCTTTGCGATAATGCTGAAGGCTCAGGAGCTCGGGCACGAGCTCTACTGGTACGGTGCCGAAGACCTGAGCTTCGCCGAGGGACGCCTCTGGACGATGGGTTACCCAGTGACCGTCCAGCGTATCGAAGGCGATCACTATAGCTTCGGCGAGCCGCGCATCATTGACCTCGGCAAGGATGTCGACGTGGTACTGATGCGCCAGGACCCGCCATTCGACCTCGGCTACATCACCGCGACCCATCTTCTGGAGCGCATCCAGGGAGAGACGCTGGTCGTCAACGATCCGCGAAGCGTCCGCGAGGCGCCTGAAAAACTGTGGGTGCTAGACTTTCCCCAATTCATGCCCCCGACCGCGATTACGCGCTCGCTTGGCCTAACGCGTAAATTCTTGGCCGAGCATGGCGAGATAGTGATCAAGCCTCTGCATGGCTTCGCCGGCGGCTCGGTCTTCAGGATCGGCCCCGATGGCCGCAACCTCGCATCGCTGATGGAGCTATTCAACCGGACCTATCGTGAGCCGCACGTGGTGCAGTGTTTCATCCCGGAGATCACCGAAGGCGACAAGCGCATCGTGCTCGTCGATGGCGAGGTTGCCGGAGCTATCAACCGCGTTCCTGGCGAGGGGGAAATCCGCTCGAACCTCGCCGTCGGCGGCAAGGCCGCGAAGACTGACCTCACCGAACGGGAGGAGGAGATCTGCGCGCTGCTGGGGCCGGAGTGCCGGAAGCGCGGGCTTATCTTCGTCGGTATCGACGTCATCGGCGGCAAGTGGCTGACCGAAATCAATGTCACTTCCCCAACGGGAATCGTTGCGATCGATTCGTTCAACGGCACGGACACGTCTGCCTTGATCTGGGCAGCGATCGAGCGCCGGTTGAACGAGCGAAAGAGATAGATCCATTTCGGCAATCTCTCTTCTGAGAGAGCGAACGAAGCACTTCGTCCGAAACGGTTATTTAGGATTCGCTTTACCGCCCTCGCCTAGCGAGAGGGCGTCGCGGCCGCAGGTACCCCACTAGCCGGCGCGCCGCGACAGCTTGTCTGCGTTCCTCCTGAACTCTGCTCACGCGCGGGGGTGGGCGTGGCGATAGACGTCGAGCAGGCGCGCCGCGTCGACCGCCGTATAGATCTGGGTCGAAGACAGGCTGGCGTGGCCGAGCAGCTCCTGCAACGCCCTCAAATCCACCCCTCGAGCGAGCAGATGGGTCGCGAAACTGTGACGCAATGCGTGCGGCGTCAGCGTGTCGGGCAAGCCGAGACGACGCCGCGCGGCAGCGACCGACCGCCGGACAAGATCAGGATTGAGCGGCCCCCCACGAGCGCCGACGAACAGCGGCGCATTGCCGCTGAGCGGATACGGGCATTGCCGCACGTAATCATCAATCGCCTCGCGTACGGCGGGAACGATTGGCACAATCCGGGTCTTCGACCTCTTGCCCGTCACTCGCAGCGTCTGGCCGACCGGCATCACGGCCGCAGTCAGCGAAAGCGCCTCGGCGACGCGTAGACCGGCGCCGTAGAGAAGCAGCAGGATCGCAAGATCGCGCGCTCCGATCCAGGGTGCGCGCGCCGAATCGGCGGCGTTCTCGGCAAGATTCATCGCCTCGTCGGGAGCAGCCGGTCGCGGCAGAGTCCGTGGTCGCTTGGGCGCGCGCGTTCGCGGAAGCTGGACATGTCGCCCCTGTTGCTCGGCGGCATAAGTCAGAAAGGCGCGAACGCCCGACAGCTCCCGAGCGGCGGACGAGGCTCCGAGCCCCTGCCCCCTGCGGTCGGCGAGAAATGCGCGAAGGTCGGCAGCCCCTAGGTCGAGGAGTCCCGCAGGGACGATCTCCTCGCCACGATAGCGGCCGAGGAAATCGATCAGGCGCAGTGCCGTCCCGACATAAGCGCGTACGGTATGCGCCGAGCGGCGGCGGTCATGTTGGAGATAAGAACCCCATTGCGCCGCGAGCGCGGCTGCAGGGTGAACTAGGCTTGTGGGTGAGTCAGCCACTTGCGGATCATAACCGCAAGCGTACGCCCGAGGAACATCAGCAATTCGGAGCCATGCCTCGCGTCCAGGCTGAGTTCAGCGCGCTGCCCGAGTGCCAGCAGCCCCGTCGGCAGCGGCGCCTCGCATTCGATGCGGATCAGCGCCTCGGCTCGGATAAGGTCGCACGCTGGTCCGAACAAAGGA
>DASQYQ010000530.1:0-14467 GCA_035639115.1 Sphingomicrobium sp.
TCTGAAGCTTCGTCCGCAGCTCGCGACTCGCCTTGGAATGAAGGAGGGCGAAGACCGCCTCGACGACATCAGCGACGCCGCCGAGCTCCAGCGGCTGGAGGCCCGCCGCGCAAGCGTCGCCCGGATGAAGGCCCAGTTCGACCGGAGCAAATTGTCGCATCGGGGCCAGACCAATTACGACATCTGGGAGACGGAGCTTCAGCGGATGGAGCTTCAGTACAAGTACCGCCGCTTCCAGCCGCCCTTCTATTCCTTCCTTTATTCGGTCCACTCGCAGCTGCCCAACTTCCTGATCAACACGCACACGGTTCAGGATGCGGCGGACATGCGCGCCTATGAAGCTCGGATCCGCCAGATTCCGGCCGTCCTCGACACCGCGATTGCACAGAGCAAGGAGTCGGACGCGGAGGGCATCCGAGCACCCAAGTTCGAGATCGAGCGAGTCATCGACGGAAGCAAGGTGATCATCACCGGCGCTCCGTTCGACACCGGCAAGGATTCGCCACTCTGGGCGGACGCAAAGGCTAAGGTCGCGAAGCTCCAGTCGAGCGGCAAGATCAATGCTTCGGACGGCGCCGCGCTGCTCGCAGATACGCGCGCGGCCTTGCTCTCGATCAAGCCGGGCTATGATCGCGTGATCGCCTGGGCGACGAGCGAGCTTCCGAGCGCACCAAGCGGCCGTGTCGGAGCGATTTCGCTGCCTGGCGGCGCCGAATGGTACGCCGCCGCCCTGAAGATGAATACGACTCTCGATTTGACGGCCGACCAGATCCACCAGATCGGGCTTAGCGAGCTCAAGCGGATCGAAGGTGAGCAGGACACGCTGGCGCGCAAGGCGGGGTTCAAGGACCGCAATGCCTTCTATGCCGATCGCTCGAAGCGCCTCCCGCCGAAGCCGTGGACCGATGCCCTTCGCGCCGATTACCTGAAGCGCGCGAACGACATCGTCGCGTACAATCGCTCGCTTCTTCCAGAGCGCTTCAACAACCTGCCGAAGTACCGCGCCGAAGTCGTTCGCGAGCCCTCGTTCAGCGAAGTGGCGGGCGGCGCGGCGCACGCGGCGCCAGCGAGCCCCGACGGAGTCCGCCCCGGCCGGGTCTATGTCCACCTGCTCGGCAAGACGCCCGATCCGGCGCTTCTCACCGATCTCATGTGCCACGAAGGCATCCCGGGTCACGTGATGGCCGGCGACATCCAGGTCCGCCAGACCGGAACGCCCAAGTTCCGCAAGGCCGGAGGCTATGTCGCCTTCAACGAGGGCTGGGCCCTTTACGCCGAGCAATTGTGCAAGGAGATGGGCGCCTATCCCGACATCGCCGACGATTTCATGCACTTGGACCAGGAGCATTTCCGGGCCGCCCGACTCGTCGTCGATACCGGCATCCACGCGCTTGGCTGGACCGAGGATCAGGCAGTCGACTTCATGGAAAAGACCGGCCGGCTTTCGCCCGACCAGGCCCGCTCGGAAGTGAGGCGCTACATCACTCTTCCGGGACAGGCGACTGGCTACAAGATTGGAATGCTGAAGATCATGGAGCTGCGCCACAAAGCGGAAAATGCGCTTGGAGAGAAGTTTGACGTGAAGGCCTTCGACGACCTCATCATCAGCGACGGTTCGCAGCCCCTGCCAGTGCTGGAAACCCGAGTGAACGATTGGATTGCCTCGAGGAGGTAAAGGTCGGCACCTAAGCCAAGATGGTGCGACGATCAGCCGAGACCGCCACCCAATCTCGGCCTCGAGGCCCATTGCCGGCGCCCTTCAATTATCGGCAAGCACCGAATCGACGTCGGCGACATAGTCGGGAATGAAACCAATGGTCTTGGCGCCCTTCCACCAGGCTTGGCCCAGTGGCGTCTTGAGGACGATTCGAAGAAGCGCTCCTCCGGTTTGCTCGAACGTCCCCTTGGGAAAAACGCCGCGGCGCGTTCGGTCCCAGATGTGGAATGCGGCCCAGGCATTTTCCTGAAGCATTTGTTCGAGCCGCAGTTGATCCGCAGCGTCCAGCGGTCGCTCACCGCCGAGCCCGCTCGTCATCAGCTCGGCTATGTCCCGATGCTTCGCAATGGCCATTCGGATGACGGTCCATTGCTCCATCGTATTATTGTGCTCGTTGCGTTGAAGCGCCGCAGTGCTCTGCCTGATTTGCAGCCCGACAAAAACTAGTGAAACGACGACTCCGAACGAGGCGATGATCTGGGCAAGATCGGCAAATTGCTCGATCGACATGCGGCACCCCCAAGAACCGGAAGAGTGCGGCACGAAACGGCCGTTGGCAACGTCCGGATTAACCCGTTCCCAGCATTAGGCCGAAAGCCGGCTAATCGCTTCGGCGAGCTTCAAATCCCGGTCCGTCACTCCGCCGGAGTCATGGCTGGTGAGGCGGAAGTCGACGCGGTTCCAAACGCTGGTGAATTCGGGATGATGGTCGACCTTCTCAGAGTGCAGAGCGACGCGGGCGAGAAAGCCGAACGCCTCGCTGAAATCCTCGAACTTGAAGGTGCGGGTGATTGCCTTCCCGCCTTCCTCGAAAGCCCATCCGTCCGGAGCGTCCATTTGAGTTTCTCCTGTCCTACAGCATTGGCCCTGGCTCAAGCGCCAGCAAATGGCGCGCCTGTCTCGCCCCGGCTTCCATATCAAATTCGATTGGACTGGGCTGAAAAGCTCGGCCGCCTTGAAATAGGAAAGGCGCAGGCGCAGTTGGGCCGCAAAGGAGCATCAGCAATGGCCACCCAGCTTGCCGAGGACAAAACTGTTCTCGGTCTCGACAATCCGATGGGGACCGACGGGTTCGAATTCGTCGAATATACCGCGCCCGACACGGACCTGCTTCGCGACCTGTTCACGAAGATGGGCTTCCCAGCGGTCGCGAAGCACAAGCGCAAGGACGTGACCCTGCATCGCCAGGGCGAGATCAACTTCATCATCAACGCCGAGCCCGGAAGCTATGCCGAGCAATATGCGACCGACCACGGCCCAAGCGCCTGCGCGATGGCGTTCCGGGTCAAGGACTCGAAGGCTGCGTTCGAGCGCGCGGTTCGTCTCGGAGCAACGCCGGTCAACAACGATGTCGCGCATGGCGAGATGGACATTCCGGCGATCGAGGGAATCGGTGGCTCGCGCCTCTTCTTCGTCGACCGTTATGGCGAGAAGGGGTCCATCTACGAGGTCGACTTCGACTTCTTTCCCGACGCAGACGAGCGCCTGAAGGAGCTCGACAGCCGACTCACCTACATCGATCACCTCACTCACAATGTGCACCGCGGCCGGATGGCGGTCTGGGCCGACTTCTACGAGAAGCTCTTCAACTTCCGCGAAATCCGCTACTTCGACATCGAAGGGAAGCAGACCGGCCTGTTTTCGAAGGCAATGACCAGCCCATGCGGCAAGATCCGAATTCCCTTGAACGAGAGCCAGGACGACAAGAGCCAGATCGAGGAGTTCCTCCGCGAGTATAAGGGCGAGGGCATCCAGCACATCGCCCTCGGAACGTCCGACATCTACGAGGCCGTCGATATCCTTCGCGGTCGCGGGGTGAAGTTCCAGGACACGCCCGACACTTATTACGAGCTCGTCGACGAGCGGGTGAAGGACCATGGCGAGCCGACCGCCGAGCTCGAGAAACGCCGGATCCTCGTCGATGGAGCGCCGACCGAAGGGCAGGGCCTGCTGCTTCAGATCTTCACCCAGAACGTAATCGGCCCGATCTTCTTCGAGATCATCCAGCGCAAGGGCAACGAAGGCTTCGGCGAAGGCAATTTCAAGGCGCTGTTCGAAAGCATCGAACTCGATCAGATGCGGAGGGGCGTCCTCTGACCGACGCCTTCATCTGCGACTATGTTCGAACGCCGATTGGCCGCTACGGCGGTGCGCTTGCGAACGTGCGCTCCGACGATCTCGCAGCGATCCCAATCAAGGCGCTGATCGATCGCAACCCGAACGTCGACTGGTCCGAGCTCGACGACGTGATCCTCGGCTGCGCCAACCAGGCCGGCGAGGACAATCGGAACCTCGCGCGAATGGCGGGCCTGCTCGCCGGGCTCCCCGACAGCTCGGGCGGAGTGACTCTCAACCGCCTCTGTGGCTCCGGCCTCGATGCGGTGGCCATGGCGGCGCGCGCGATCCGCGGCGGCGAGTCCGAGTTGATCGTCGCCGGCGGCTCGGAGAGCATGACCAGAGCGCCCTTCGTGATGCCGAAGGCGACGAGTGCCTTCGACCGCAATGCCGAAATCTACGACACCACCATCGGTTGGCGATTCGTCAATCCGAAGATGAAGTCCGCCTATGGCGACGACACCATGCCCGCCACCGGCGAGAATGTCGCGCACGAGTTCCAGATCAGCCGCCAGGACCAGGACGCCTTCGCGCTCCGAAGCCAGGAACGCGCCGCGGCCGCCCAGGCGAACGGCCGCCTTGCGGCCGAGATCGTCCCAGTCGAGATTCAGCAGCGCAAGGGCGATCCGGTCGTCGTCGACAAGGACGAGCATCCGCGAGCGACCAGCATGGAAGCGCTCGCCAAGCTTCGCCCGATCGTTCGCGCCGACGGCACGGTGACGGCGGGCAATGCCTCCGGAGTCAACGACGGAGCGGCTGCTTTGATTGTCGCTTCCGGCGACGCCGCAAAGCGCAACGGACTGACGCCCAAGGCCCGAGTGCTGGGCGCAGCGGTCGCCGGAGTGCCTCCGCGGATCATGGGCATCGGCCCGGCCCCAGCGAGCGAGAAGCTAATGAAGCGCCTCGGCCTGAAGATCGGCGACTTCGACGTGATCGAGCTCAACGAAGCATTCGCTGCCCAGGGACTGGCGGTGATTCGGCAGCTCGGCCTTCCCGACGATGCTGCTCAAGTGAACCCGAACGGCGGTGCGATAGCGCTCGGTCATCCGCTTGGCATGTCCGGCGCCCGGCTGGCGCTCACGGCGACCGAGCAGCTCCAGCGGACTGGAGGGAAGCTCGCTCTTGCGACCATGTGCATCGGCGTTGGCCAGGGAATCGCACTCGCGCTCGAACGGGTGTAATATTGCCGTCATGGGCGGGGTCGCGGAAAAGACGATCGACGAAGCCGGCATCATGGCCGTGCTCGAAACGATTCCCGATCCGGAGATACCCGTCCTGACGATCACCGACCTCGGAATCGTCCGCGGGTTCGCCGAAGACCCGCCGCGCGTGCTGATCAGCCCCACCTATACGGGGTGCCCGGCAACGGTGGCGATCGAGATGCTGATCCGGGAAGCGCTCGACAAGACGGGCTTCGGCAACGTCCACATCGAACGCGTGCTGTTCCCTCCCTGGACTACGGACTGGATCAGCGAGCGTGGGCGCGAGCGGCTCAAAGCTTACGGGATCGCACCGCCCGATCCGGCAGCGAGGGCCGAATGCCCCCTGTGCGGATCGAGCGAGACGGAGGAAGTCAGCCGCTTCGGCTCAACCCCGTGCAAGGCGCAGTGGCGCTGCAAATCTTGCCTGGAGCCTTTCGAACGGTTCAAGTGCCACTGAGCGGCCGCGCCGCTCACCACTCGGCAAAGCTGCCGTCCTTGTTCCTGAAGATCGGGTTGCGCCAGCGGTGCGGGGTCTTGGCGGCTTCGCGCACCGCTGTCTCGTCAATGTCCACTCCGAGGCCCGGTCCTTCGGGGACCTGCAAATAGCCCTCGACGGGCGTCAGCGCCTCCTTGTCCACGACGAAGTTCAGAAGGTCGTGCCCGCCGGTATTATAGTGGATTCCGAGGCTTACCTCCTGGATCGCATGGTTCGGCGTGCAGGCCGCGATCTGCAGGCAGGCGCCGAGCGCCAGCGGCCCGAGCGGGCAGTGAGGCGCGACTGCGACGTCATAGGCCTCCGCCATCGCGGCGATCCTGCGCACCTCGGAGATGCCGCCGGCGTGGCTGAGGTCGGGCTGGATGATGTCGACGACCCCTTGCTCGAAGAAGGGCTTGAACTCCCAGCGGTCGTACAGCCGCTCCCCCAGCGCGATCGGAGTGGTTGTGTGGGCTGCGATCTGAGCGAGCCCGTCCATGTTTTCCGCGAGCAAAGGCTCTTCGATGAAAAGCAGCCCGAGCGGCTCGAGCACCTTGGCAAGCTGCTTTGCAAACGGCCGGTGCACCCGGCCGTGGAAGTCGAGTCCCACGTCCATGCCCTTGGCCTGGGCCGCCTCGACCCGCTTCACCACATCGTCGAACTGCTTGCTGGTGCCGATCCAGTCCAGGTTCGCGGTCGCGTTCATCTTGACCGCGTTGAAGCCCTGCTTCCGGCGCTGCTCCGCCCCTTCCCCGACGTCGTCCGGCTTGTCCCCGCCGATCCACGCGTAGGAGCGGACCTTGTCGCGGAGCTTTCCACCCAGCATCTGCCAGACCGGAAGGCCGAGCGCTCGGCCCTTCAAATCCCACAGCGCCTGGTCGAGGCCGGCGAGCGCGGACATCATGACTGCCCCGCCGCGGTAGAATCCGCCACGGTAGCCGACTTGCCAGATGTCTTCGATTGCGAAGGGGTCCGCGCCGACGAAGCGATCGCGGTAGGCCTCGAACGCGCCGTCGACGGCTTCCGCCCACCCCTCGAGGCTCGCTTCGCCCCAGCCGAAAGCGCCGTCGTCGGCTTCGACCCGGACGAACAGCCAGCGCGGTGGGACGAGGAAAGTCTCGATCTTCCCAATCTTGAGCTTGCTCATGCCTCGGTCACCTGCGAGCCGGTGCCCGTGAGCTTGCGCCCGGCGGCATCGTCGCCGTCGGCGTGCTCGCTGATCTTCTTGATCGGCACGACGAGGCAGACGCTGGACGCCGGAAGGACGTTCCGCCAGTCCGCGATCAATTGCTTGTACGCGCGGCCGACGTTTCGAATCTTGCGATCGAGGTCGAACAGGCCAAGCGGATTGACGTTGCCGTTTTGCTCCCGAAGCGCAGTGTCCCAGTCGACCTGGTCGGTCAGGCTGTACCAAGTGAACCCGACGGTGGGGATTCCGACATTGCGGAGCCTCAGCACGTTGGCCCACTCCTTCCACAACCATTTGACCGCCTCGTCGCCGTGCGGCCCTTCCCACAGGTTCGTCTCGGTGTGCATCACCGGAAGGCCGTAGCGGTCGTAATATTGGCGGGTGATCTCCGCATAGCCGAACGTCTCGCCGGCAGCGACGGTATGGCCGTCGGCGAACACTCGGTGCTCGTTGAGCTGGTAATAGTCGTTGCCGAAGATGCAGTGCTGCTTCAGCCGGTGCTCGAGGAACCAGTCATATTCCTCGCGGGTCATGCCGTTATCGAGAAGGTATTGATACATTCCGCTGTCGACCCGCCGCCCGTAATTGAGGTCGAGGCTGAGATAGCGCATCTGGTTGAGCACTTCGGCTCGGCCGATCGCCGCCGGCGAGTCAGCGTGATAATATTCCGACGATTCCGACTGGATGAAGATGGCGTCGTGGCGGCGCTTGAGGATCTCGATCATCCCCATGACGTTCGCCTTGACGAGATGCTTCAAGGCAGTGACGAACGAGCGGTCGTCCTTCTTCTGCTCGTTCCACCAGCCGTATTTGGCAGAGAAGACCGCGCAGATGAACATCTCGTTGATCGGGGTGTAGAGCTGCACCCACGGGTATCGCTCGGCGAACTCGCCGCAATAATCGGCGAACAGCCGCGGAAAGTCCGGGTTCTGGAAATTGCCGATCCAGTCCGGAACTCCGAAGTGGCAGAGGTCGACGATCGGAGTGATCTCGCGCCGCCTCAGTTCGGCGAAGGCGAGGTCGGCAAACTCCCAGTCGAACTTGTTCGGCCCGAGATAGCTTTTGTAGATGGGCGGGCCGTAGCGGAGATAGTTGATCCCGATCTCCTGCACGCAGTCAAAGTCTTCGCGCCACCGTTCGTAGTGGCCGCAGACCGCCATCTCGTCGACTCGGGTCTTGCCATGATTGATCGTCGGGATGCTGTTCTCGATCCCGGTCGCGAACATGAAGTTGGCGATGGGTCACTCTCCTTGGGCGTCTGCTTCACTTATCGCGGCCCGGCCGCATCGGAACGCGGCGAACCGATAGCGGCACGAGCCGCAAACGAAAACCGTCTGGAGCATTGTCGTCCAACGCAGGTTTTCGGCTAAGGCGAATAAAGCATGCACTGGGCGCACGGTTTCATCGCGGTCGATTGGGGGACGACCAACCGACGGGCCTATCGGCTCGATTCGGCGGGCAAATGCGAGGACGAGTTCGAGGACTCGAAGGGCGTTCTTTCGGTCGACCGGGGCGGATTTCCAGCCGCGGTGGCCGAGATCCGGGAGCGGCTCGGCGACAAGCCCCTGCTGCTCGCGGGCATGATCGGCTCGAACAAGGGATGGATCGAAGCTCCCTACGTTCCATGTCCGGCAGGAATCGACGACCTCGTTCAGAAGCTGGTCCTGCCAAGCGAGCGCGAAGCCATCGTTCCAGGGGTCTCGTACATTGGTAACGGCCGGGCCGACGTCATGCGCGGCGAAGAAGTGCAGTTGCTGGGCGCAGTTGCGGCCGGCTTCGTGGAATCCGATGGCCTGGTCTGCCATCCCGGAACTCACAACAAATGGACGGTACTTCACCAGCACCGCATCCAGTCGTTCCGGACCGTGATGACCGGAGAGCTGTTCAGCTTGCTGAAGGAGCACAGCATCCTCGCCGACCTGCTCAAGGGGCCGGTCGACGACAATGAAGTTTTCCGCGAGGCGGCGAAGCACGCGGTGTTCCACGAATCGCTGCCCGCCGAGCTTTTCTCGATTCGCGCCAGCGTCCTTCTCGGCAAGATGAAGCGGGAGGACGCCGCCTCTTATGCGAGCGGCTTGTTGATCGGCACCGATGTTCGAATCGGGCTCCAGGTCCCCACAGGCGCGCAGGTCATGGTCATGGGACGGCCGGAGCTCACCAAGCTCTACGTCGCAGCGCTTGCCGAGGCCAATCGCGAAGCAGTCGAGCTCGACGGTGAACAATGCTTCCTCACCGGCATTCAAGAGATTGCGAAGAGGATCTGACGTGAGCGCAAAACTGCTATTGCATCGGCACCTGGACGAATGCCCGTTGGTCGCCATCGTCCGCGGAATCACTCCGCTCGAAGCGGAGGCGATCGGCGACGCGGTGCAGGAAGCCGGAATCCGGATCATCGAGGTGCCGCTGAACTCTCCCGATCCCCTCGACAGCATCGAACGGCTGGCGAAGCGGTTCGGAGAATCGATGCTCGTCGGCGCCGGCACCGTCCTCAGCGCGGAGCAGGTTGCGCAAGTGCGCGACGCCGGCGGCCGAATCATCGTCTCGCCCGACACCAACACGAAGGTCATATCCGCGGCCTTCGAAGCCGGGCTCGTCGCCTCTCCGGGTTATTTCACCCCGTCCGAGGCCTTTGCCGCGATCCGCGCCGGAGCAACGTCGCTGAAGCTATTTCCGGCTGAAGGCGCGACTCCTGCCGTCCTGAAGGCGCATCTCGCCGTCATCCCGAGCGACGTTCCGCTGCTGGTCGTCGGGGGCGTCAAGCCCGACAATATGCGGCCCTGGCTCGAAGCGGGCGCAAGCGGCTTCGGGCTCGGCTCGGGACTCTACAAGCCCGGCCAATCCGCGGAAGACACGCTCGCGAAGGCACGGGCCTATGTCGCTGGAGCGAAGCGATGAAGCCGCTCAGGATCGCGGTCATCGGCTATGGCAAGATCGCCGAGGACCAGCACGTCCCCTCGATCGAGGGCAACCCGCGTTTCGAGCTGGTGGCGACGTCGAGCCGCTCCGGCCAGGGCGTTGGAGAGAAGTTCACCGACTGGCGCGCGCTGATCCGCGGGGTTGCCGCACTGGATGCCGTCGCAATCACCACTCCACCAGGGCCGCGGTACGAAATCACTCGCGAGTGCGTCCAGGCGGGCCTCCACTGCCTGCTCGAGAAGCCGCCCACGACGGGCCTGGCCGAAATCGCCGACCTCGAGTGCCTGGCTGAGGCAAAGGGCGTCAGCCTGTTCACGACCTGGCATGCGCAGCATCATTCGACCGTCGAAGCTGCAGCGAAGGCGCTCGCGGGCAAGCGAATCAAGTCGATGCAGATCCATTGGCACGAGGACGTGCACAAATGGCATCCCGGCCAGCAATGGATCTGGGAGCCGGGCGGGTTCGGAGTGTTCGACCCCGGAATCAACGCCTTCTCGATCGCCACGAAAATCTTCCCCGGCGGATTGTTCGTCCAGGCGGCTGACCTCAGCATTCCCGAGAATGCGCAGACTCCGATCGCCGCCGATGTGACTTTCTACAGCCCGGAGGCCGACGGCCCGCTGACGGCAAGCCTCGACTGGCGCCGGACCGAAGGAGAGGAATGGACGATCACCCTCGAAACCGCCGATGGAACGACCGTCCGGCTCGAAAATGGCGGAGCGCGGCTGATCCTCGACGGAGAACCAAAAGAAGATAGCGGAATCGGCGAGTATCCCGACATTTATCGGACGTTCGCAGACCTGATCGATACGAGGCGCAGCCTGGTCGACGTCGCTCCGCTTCGGCTGGTTGCAGACTGCCTGCTCGTCGGCGGGCATCACATCGTCGAAGCCGTTACTGCTGATGGAGCAACTTAGCGTTACAGGCATTATCTGTGTTGAGCCGCTCTCGTAACGAGATTTGGCGGCATTGATGGAACAAGTAACGTGGCCCAGCTGACGACAGACGAGCTTAATCAGGCCGACGAAGCCTTTGCAGGCAACCGGCTACTATCGACCTTTTCGCGAGAAGCGCGCGCACTGATCGAGCCTTTCGGCACGATCGTGGAGCTTAACCCTGGAGACGCCGTGCTGAAGCGCGGCGAACAGGTTCGATCGAGCCTTTTCCCAATCGGCACGACGCTGATCACAATGGTCGCCGACCTCGGCGGCAACCGGTCCATCGAGGTCGCATCGATCGGCAACCGGGGAGCCGTTGGCGGGATCGTCAGCTGTGGCCATGCGCCTGCCTTTACATGTGCCGAAGTGCTGGTCGGCGGCCGCGCGTTCCGAGTGTCGATGAGCGCCCTCGAGGACGCCAAGAAGCGCTCCCCGTTCATCGAGAATCTGTTCTGCCGATTTTCCGATTATTTGCTGTCGATGGTCATGCAGTCGGTCGCCTGCAATGCATTCCACTCGATCACCGAGCGGGCTGCGCGATGGCTCCTGCATGTCCAGGCGCGCGCCGGCGATCGCATCGATCTCACCCAGGAGGCGCTCGCCGGCTTGCTCGGAGTTCAGCGCACCACCGTCAACGCGGTCGTCAAGGAGCTTTGCTCCGAGGGGTTGATCAGCACGAGCAGGGGAACCCTCCGAGTGCTCGACCGAGCCGGCCTGAAGCGGCGTTCCTGCGAATGCTATCAGCGGCTCGAGGATCATTATACGGCCGTGATCGGCCCGAGCGGGACAGGGACCGCCTAGCCGAGGAATTTCCACGCCAGCGTTTCGCCGGCGTGGAACGGCACCAGCTCGACACCATCCGACTCGATAAGTTCCGGAACTTGAACCTCGGCCCGCTCGAGCGTGACGGTGCCTTCGTTGAGCGGCAGGCCGTAAAAGCGAGCGCCATTGACCGAGGCGAACGCCTCCAATCGATCGAGCGCACCTTCGGCGGCGAACACCGCCGCATAGCTTTCGAGCGCGAACGGGGCATTGAAGATCCCGGCGCAGCCGCAGGCGGATTCCTTTGCGTTGCGGGCGTGGGGTGCGCTGTCGGTGCCGAGGAAGATGTTCGGCCAACCCGAAGTCGCCACCTGGCGGATTGCGAGCCGGTGCTTCTCCCGCTTTGCAACGGGCAAACAAAAAAAGTGCGGCCTCAGCCCACCGGCGAAGATTGCATTGCGATTGATGCTGAGGTGCTGCGGCGTGATTGTAGCGGCGACATTTTTGCGATCGCGTACGAAAGCTGCAGCTTCGGAAGTCGTGATATGCTCGAGCACGATCTTGAGGCCTGGCAGGTCCTCGACCAGCCGCGAGAGAATTCGATCGATGAACACCGCCTCGCGGTCGAACACGTCAACATAGGAATCGGTGACCTCGCCGTGGACGCACAGGACCATTCCGATCTTCTGCATCCGTTCGAGCGTCGGGTAGATATTCTTGATGTTCGTGACGCCGCTGGCGCTGTTGGTGGTCGCTCCCGCCGGATAGAGCTTCGCAGCGACCCAGGTGCCGTCTTCGAATCCCCGTGCGATCTCGTCGGGGTCGGTCTCGTCGGTCAAATAGCAGGTCATCAGCGGCGTGAAGCCCGGCCCTGCAACCTCGATGATACGCTGGCGATAGGCGGCCGCGGCCTCGGGCGTCGTCACCGGCGGAACGAGGTTGGGCATAATGATCGCCCGGGCGAACTGGCGAGCAGTATAAGGCGCGACCGCGCGCAGCATGTCGTCGTCGCGAAGGTGCACATGCCAGTCGTCGGGACGGCGGATGGTCAGCGTTTGCGAAGCCACGAGCCGCTCCCTAACTGATGGCCATGGCTGCGACCACCCTGACCGACCGAGCGCTCGTGAGACTTTCCGGAGAGGACGTGCGCGGCTTCCTCCAGGGCCTCGTCACCAGCGACGTGACCGGGCCGCTTCCGGTCTGGGCGGGATTGCTGACTCCGCAGGGCAAGTGCCTGTTCGACTTTTTGGTCTGGAACGACGGCGAGGACCTCCTCCTCGATTGCGAAGCCGACGCCGCCGAGGACCTCGTCAAACGGCTGTCGATCTATCGTCTGCGCCGGCAGCTTGGAATCGAGCGGGAGGAGTCGCTCGCGGTTCACTGGTCTAGGCGAGAAGACAAGGGAGTAGCCGATCCCCGCCTGGAAGCGCTTGGAAACCGCTGGCTTGGCCCCGCCGACGAACCCTCGAGCGGCTGGCTTGAGCATCGCCTCCGCCTCGGCGTCTGCGAGGGCCGGGCGGAACTCGGCGACCTGCTCTGGCTCGAATGCAATGCGGCCGAGCTCAACGGCGTCAGTTTCACGAAGGGCTGCTTCGTCGGTCAGGAGAACACTGCCAGGATGAATTGGCGGCAGAAGATCAATAAGCGGCTATTCGCGACGATGGGCGGCGGTGGAGAGCGTTCGCGCGTGGACTATCCGGAGATTGGCCTGTCGGTCGTTCATGCGCGAGTCGATGCGGTTCCTGCCAATGCCATCATTCCCGCTTGGTTGAAGGGAGCGCTTGCTCAGCCGAGCACGGCATAGGCGCGGACGGGAAAGGTCCCCATCCCCTTCACCTTCGGCGGCACGGCGGAGAAGCGGAAACCCTCGTCCGGCAGGCTCCCGAGGTTGGTCATATGCTCGCAGACCGGAATTTCCGCTCCGAGCAGGCGCGTGTGAACGGGTCGCGCACGAACGTGCATGTTGTCGATGTTGCAGCTGTCGATCCCGACAAACAGCGCCCCGTTCTCAGCGAGCCAGTCCGCGGCTTCGGCGGTGAGGTAGGGATGCTCGCCGAAATAGCCCTCAGTTCGCCAGTGGCGGTCCCATCCGGTGTGCACGAGCACGGCCTTTCCTTGGACATCGCGGCCTCCGAGGTCGCGAGGCTCGAGCGCGAGCTTCTTCTCCCACGGCTGACGAACCATGATTCCGGGCAGGTCGGCAAGCGAGCGCAGCTTCAGCTCCGATAGATCGGCTCCGTCGGCGTAGCGATGAAAGGGACTGTCGAGGTAGGTCCCAGTGTTTGCGACCATGTCTATGCGGCCGATCTGAAAGGTAGCGCCGTCATCGTAGTTCGCGGCCGAGCCTTCCCGGGTCCAGAAGTCGCAAATGTGCGGACCGGGCAGGCCCTTGTACGTGACCATGCCATCTTCGATCACATGGCTGAGGTCGACGATCGTCTTTTCGTTATGATCCGCCATGAAGCGACCGCTCCGATCAGTAGCCAGAGGATGTTGAGCACGGCGGACGGAAGTGCGCCGTGCCACCAGCCGTTGATTACGAAACCCGCCGCTCCGACGACATTCATCGACTGGTAGGTGAGCGACTGCCCCGTGAGCCTTCCCGCCGACAACAGCAGGTAAGCCGCGAGGATCAGGACGGCGCCGCCCCAGCCTGCAATCTCAACCAGCCAGCGGGCAAGGTCCCAGGCGGGCAGCGCCATCACTCGGAAGCCAGCCTCCTCAGGACATAATGGAGGATTCCGCCCGCCTTGAAATATTCGAGTTCGTTGTAGGTGTCGATTCGGCAGCGGGCGGTGAAGCTGAACTCCTCCCCATCGTCGCGGGTTATCTTCACTTCGACATCTTCGCGCGGCTTTAGCCCGGCGATCCCTGCGATCGTGTATTTCTCCTCGCCGGTGAGGCCGTAGGTTCCCGCATTCTCGCCTTCGCGGAACTGCAGCGGAAGCACGCCCATGCCGACCAAGTTGGATCGGTGGATCCGCTCGAAGCTCTCGGCGATCACAGCGCGCACGCCGAGCAGGACGGTGCCCTTCGCGGCCCAGTCGCGCGAGCTCCCAGTGCCATATTCCTTGCCGGCGATGACGACGAGCGGGCGCCCGTCCTGCCGATAGAGCATTGCCGAGTCGTAGATCGGCATCGTCTCGCCGGTGG
>DASQYQ010000531.1:0-3672 GCA_035639115.1 Sphingomicrobium sp.
AATTACAACATTTTCCTGGAGCGCGGCATGTTCACCAACGCGTTCGGCAACGCCGGCGCGGAGCGGCGCATCGGAGTCGCTGCGGCATGGGCTCCGAAGGAGAATATCAATCTCGCCGCCGGTCTCTTCGGCGACAACGAAAGCATCAACCGCGGAAGCGGCGCCGCGCCCGGCGAGAGCTGGGGAGTCAACGGCCGAGCAACGTGGGAGCCTCTCTTCGACACCGGCAAGATCATCCACCTCGGGATCTCGGGTTACTATCGCGACCGCCTCAAGTCCGGCGACACTCCGGATGCGGTCCGCCTCAGCGATCGGCCGAACATCCGAATCGACGGCGGCAACATCGCCGACAGCGGCGTCATCGCCCACGTCAACTCCATGCATTATGCCGGAGTCGAAACGGCTGGCGTGTTCGGGCCACTCACCGTCGCAGGCGAGGCCGGCCGCTTATGGCTCGATCGTTTCGGCGCGGATAACGAGCATTTCTCCGGCTATTACGGATATGCCGCTTATATGCTCACCGGGGAAACGCGGCCCTTCAAGGGCGGCAATTTCGACCGCATCCGGCCCCTCCATGAGCTCGGTAACGGCGGCCTCGGGGCCTTCGAAGTGGCGCTCCGCTACGATCACCTCAACCTGTCGAACACGCCGGTTCTGGCGCGCGCTGGCAACAAAGCTTCGAGCGTCACCGCGGGCGTCAACTGGTACTTCAATCCCTACGCCAAGCTCATGTTCAATTGGGTCCACTTCTGGGGCGACAACACCCCCCTCGACCCCGTCGGCGACAAGACCAAGGCCGACGCGTTCGCAACGCGTCTGCACCTGGACTTCTGACGAGTTCGTGATGCTCGGCTCTCTCCCCGGCGACCCGATCGAGACTCCCTGGGCTCGGCCGAACGCCGGGCATCACGAAACCGCCGCAAATTTTCGCAATGAGGCAGCGTCAATGATCGGCTCCTGCAGGCGTCACCTGATCGATGTCGGCGAAAGCTATTTCGAACATCTCGGTGCGGCCCTCGGCTTTTCGGCGAGCCTTCTGAGGGCGGGCATAGCCTGCGCGCTCCACGCCCTGGTGCCGGCGCTCTGCACCAGCACCGCCAGCCGCTCCATCGAGGAACTTCATTCAAAACTTGCGGCGCGAGCTGCGCTTTCCGCAACGGCACGGCGGGAAGCGGCGCGTCGCAGTCAGCCGTCGGAAGGGAGCGACGATCATCGCCACCGCATCGACGCCTGAATTCGTGATGCCCGGCCCAAGCCGCAGCCGATCTTCCCCACTCCCCGGTTTCGGGTTGTCGCTGGGCATCACGATCCTTTGGCTTTCGCTGATCGTGCTGATCCCGCTCTCCGCCGTCTTCGTTAAGAGCGGCAGCGAGGGCTGGCACACATTCTCCAGCGCGGCCTTCTCGCCGCGCGCGCTCGCCGCCTACCGCCTCTCGTTCGGGGCGGCGGCGCTCGCCGCCCTAGTCAACTGCATCTTCGGTCTGCTCGTCGCCTGGGTGCTCGTCCGCTACCGGTTCGCCGGGCGGCGCCTGCTGAGCGCGCTGATCGACCTGCCTTTCGCGCTTCCCACGGCCGTCGCCGGAATAGCACTCACCGCGCTCTACGCCGACACGGGCATACTCGGCCGGCTGCTGGAACCCGCCGGTCTGCCGGTGGCGTACAAGCCCGCGGGCGTGGTGGTCGCCCTCACCTTCATCGGCCTCCCTTTCGTCGTGCGAACGGTCGAGCCGGTCCTCGCCGAAGCATCGAGGGAGGTCGAGGAAGCGGCGCTGACGCTCGGCGCGACGCGTCTCCAGACATTCTCCCGCGTGATCCTGCCCGCCATCGCGCCAGCGCTTGCCACCGGCTTCGCGCTCGCCTTCGCGCGCGGCGCGGGCGAATATGGCTCGGTGATCTTCATCGCGGGTAACGTCCCCTTCAAATCGGAGATCGCGCCGCTCCTGATCGTCACCCAGCTCGAGGAATATAATTACGCGGGCGCGGCGGCGATCGCCTGCGTGATGCTGCTGATCTCCTTCGCCGTGCTCTTCCTCCTCAACCTGCTGCAGCATTGGCAGCAGCGGAGGGTTGCATGACCGCCGCCGGCCTTCGCGAGCCACCTGCGGCCAAGGCGCTGCTGATCTTGGCGGCCGTCGCCTATGTCGCGCTGATGCTGCTGCTGCCGCTGGGCGCCGTCATGTATGAGGGGCTTCGCAAAGGGTGGGACTTGTGGCGAGCAGCCGTCAGCCAGCCGGATGCGCTCGCGTCCATCCGCCTCACGCTCATCGTCGCCGCCATCGCGGTTCCTTTGAACACGATTTTCGGCCTAGCCGCTGCATGGGCAATCGCCAAGTTCGACTTCCGCGGAAAGACCGCGCTCATCGCGCTGATCGAGCTGCCCTTCTCCGTTTCTCCGGTCGTCTCGGGCCTCGTCTTCGTGCTCCTGTTCGGCGCTCAGGGCTGGTTCGGCGGGTGGCTCGACGCCCACAATATCCGGATCATCTTCGCTCTTCCGGGCCTCGTGCTGGCGACGATGTTCGTGACCTTCCCCTTCGTCGCCCGCCAGCTCATCCCGCTGATGTCCGCGCAAGGCCGAGCTGACGAGGAAGCCGCCCTCACGCTCGGCGCGACGGGCTGGCAGGCCTTCTGGCGGGTCACCCTCCCCAACATCCGCTTCGGACTCCTCTACGGAGTGCTGCTATGCAACGCCCGCGCCATGGGCGAGTTTGGTGCAGTCAGCGTAGTTTCCGGTCACATCCGCGGCGAGACGAACACCATGCCGCTGCAAGTTGAGGCTCTCTACAATGACTACGACTTTGTCGCCGCCTTCGCCGTTGCGTCGCTCCTTGCTCTTCTCGCCCTCGTCACGCTCGCTCTTAAATCCGCACTCGAGTGGCGATTCAGCGACGAGCTTGCGGCCGGTCACTGACATGTCGATCCGTGTCGAGCATGTATCGAAAAGCTTCTCCGCTTACCCGGCGCTCAACGACGTGTCGCTAAGCATGCGCGACCGCGAGTTCGTCGCCCTGCTCGGACCGTCAGGTTCGGGCAAGACGACTTTGCTTCGGATTCTCGCGGGCCTCGAAACACCCGAATCGGGAGCGGTCCGGTTCGGCAAGCGCGACGTCACGAAAGATAAACCCGCCTCGCGCGGAATCGGCTTCGTATTCCAGCACTACGCCTTGTTCGGCCATATGACCGTCGAGCGGAACATCGCCTTCGGCCTCGATGTAATGCGGCGATCACGCCCGTCGAAACGCGACATTTCGAGCCGGGTCGAACAGCTGCTCGAACTCGTCCAACTCACTGGCCTCGGCAAGCGCTACCCGAGTCAGCTCTCCGGCGGCCAGCGCCAGCGCGTGGCGCTCGCCCGAGCGCTCGCCCGGAAGCCGCATATCCTCCTCCTCGACGAGCCCTTCGGAGCGCTCGACGCCAAGGTCCGGCGCGAGCTTCGCGGAGCGCTTCGCGAGATCCACGACGAACTCGGCCTCACCTCGATTTTCGTCACTCACGACCAGGAGGAAGCCTTCGCTCTCGCCGACCGGGTCGCCGTCTTGAACCATGGCCGCATCGAGCAATTCTCAACCCCGTCGGACGTTGTCGAAAAGCCCGCGAACGAATGGGTCAGCGGCTTTCTGGGCTGATTGGAAGCTCGGCGGACTCTCGTGACGATCGATGACTGAAGAGCCGCGG
>DASQYQ010000532.1:0-5457 GCA_035639115.1 Sphingomicrobium sp.
TTCCTCAGCGATCGCGCGCACCGCGGCGCCCTTAACCGCGGGGATGTCGAGCGTACCGGTCAATGCGGCGAGTCCGAACCCTCGGTCGGGATCCGGAGTTTCCTTGAGGTAGTCGCCGATTAGCTTGAGCTTGGTTTTGCGCGAGCGCGTGTAGACGAGGTCGTCGAGCAGCTGCGAAAAGGCGCGCATTGCGCCTCTAATGCATGAACAGCGTCAGAGTGTCAGTGGAGACGGACGGCGAGCGCAGCAAGGATCGTCTGGCAGTCGGTATCGGACCGGCTGTCGATCGCGTCGTCGACATGCTCAAGGCAGGACTGTACGGCGATCCGGTGACCCGGGAGGAGCGCCAGCTGAGCGGAGCAGTGCGCTAATCCTTCGAGCGTCCCGAGCCCGTTCGCCACCGCGAGCTGGCGGATCGCGTCCATCCTGGCGTAGAGGTCGAGCGGAGAGAGGCGCGGCCCCGAATCGCGTATCTCTGCGACGCGGGAGGCGACTTGCAGCCTCAGGTTCGCAAGCGGATCGGTAGCCATAAACCCCCTCCTGTTGAACGGAGGGTCTCTCACATTGGTTAAACAGCCGTTACGGGCCTGTGTCGGTTGACAGAATCGCCTCGGCTCGTCATTGAGCGCGCCTTACGGGCGGCGGAAGGCCGCTTTTTCTATTTCAAGCATTTGGGACTGTCCGATGGCCAAGCCGGCAACCGTCAAGATCAAGCTCGTCAGCACCGCGGACACGGGCTTCTTCTACGTCACGAAGAAGAACCCGCGCACCCAGACCGAGAAGCTGAGCTTCAAGAAGTACGACCCGCGTGCGAAAAAGCACGTCGAGTTCAAGGAAGCCAAGATCAAGTGACGCCGGGCGCCCAAGCGCCAGCTCATCCTGCCTGTTCGACGGCTTCCTGCTTCCCAGCGAGCAACTGATCCACCGTCTGCGCGAATTTCGCGACCGAGATCGGCTTGGACACATAGGCTTGAGCGCCGGCCGCGCGGATTCGCTCTTCATCGCCGTGCGCCGAATATGCGGTCACCGCCATGATCGGAACCTCGGCAAGATTCTCGTCCGCACGGATCATCCGAATCAGGTCCAGGCCGGTGACGTGGGGCAGCTGGATGTCCGTGATCACCAGGTCCGGCGAGAAGCTGCGTGCCATGTCGAGCGCGTTTCGGCTGTCCGTCACCGCCTCCGGCTCGTGGCCGTGGGCGGCAAGGAGGTCGCAGAACAGCTTGATGTTCAGCGCATTGTCCTCGACGATCAGGATCTTCGCCAAATCGAACCCCCACTAGCTTGCGGCTGAATGTAAGCCTTGCTTCCCGATACGCCAATCGATCCACACGCTATCGCGCTTGCCGCCGTGGCAGCAACGCTTGGTGACGCCCGACGCGCCCAACGGTTCATCGACCTGACCGGAATCGGCACAGATGAGCTTCGCCAGAGGATCACCGAACCGGCGATTCTCGCCGCTCTAATGCGTTTCCTTGAAGCGCACGAACCCGACTTGGTCGAGGTCGCCGAAGAACTTGGAGTTTCGCCCGATCTGCTCGTACAGGCGCGGCGCGAGCTCGAACGCGAAGGAAGGCAATGAAGACGATCCTCATTACCGGTGCAACGGCCGGGTTCGGCGAAGCGGCGGCGCGCAAGTTCGCATCCGGAGGGTGGTACGTTGTCGGCACTGGAAGGCGCGGTGATCGCCTCAGGCGCCTTAAGGAGGAGCTCCGCGATGCCTTTCTCCCGCTTGAGATCGACATGCGTGACATCGGCGCCGTCGAGAGCCTGGCCGGCCTCTCGCCGCCCTGGGACGAGATTGACCTGCTTCTCAACAACGCCGGCCTCGCGCCCCCCACTGACCCGCTTCCGGATACCGGCTGGAGCCGAATGGCGGACGTCATCGATACCAACATCACGGGCCTCGTCGCACTGACCCGAGCGCTTCTTCCAAAGCTCGTCGAGCGTAAGGGCCAGATCATCAACCTGTCCTCGGTCGCTGCCACCTATCCCTACAAGGGCGGGGCCGTCTACGCGGGGACCAAGGCGTTCGTTCGCCAATTCTCGCTCGGCCTTCGCAGCGACCTTGCCGGAACCGGAGTGCGGGTGACCTCGGTCGAGCCCGGAATGGCGGAGACCGAGTTCACGATCGTCCGGACCGGCGGCGACAAGGAGGCTTCGGACAAGCTCTATGCGGGCATGAACCCAATGACTGCCGATGACCTTGCCGACCTCTTCTGGTGGCTCGCGAACCTCTCTCCCCATCTCAACATCAACACCATCGAGCTGATGCCCGTCAGCCAGAGCTTCGCCGGGTTCATGGTCGAGCGCGAGGGTTGATTCAGCCGTTCTCGAGTGCTTGGGGGCCCCGATGAGCATAGAAAACCGCCTCGCCGAACTCGGCATCACCCTTCCCGAACCGGCCGCACCGGTCGCGTCTTACGTCCCTGCCGTCGAGATTGGCGGGTTCCTCCATATTTCCGGGCAGATCAGCGTCTCGCAGGAAGGAAACCTAATCCTCGGGCGGCTCGGCGAGGACATGAACCTCGAGCGCGGAACCGAAGCGGCTCGCCGGTGCGGGATCATGCTGCTCGCGCAAATGAAGTCGGCGCTCGGCTCCCTCGACCGCGTAGAGCGCGTGGTGAAGCTCGGCGCCTTCGTGAACAGCGCGCCCTCGTTCACCGACCAGCCGAAGGTCGCGAACGGCGCTTCCGAGCTAATGCAGGAAGTGTTCGGAGAAGCCGGCCGCCACGCTCGCAGCGCGGTCGGTGTTCCAGTCCTGCCGCTCGGTGTCGCGGTCGAAGTTGACGCGATCGTCGCCGTGAAGGCCTAGTTCATTTTCAACGGCTTACCCACCTATAGGGAATGGCCGACCGCGAAACCGAAGTCATCGCCAAGATCGCCTCGGGGGTTTCGGGGCTGAACGCCCGCGCCTGGGACAGGCTCAGCGGCGGCAGCGACCCGTTCGTGAGCCACGCCTTTCTTTCCGCGCTCGAGGATTCGGGCAGCGTCGGACCGGGCACCGGCTGGACGCCGGCCCCGATCCTGGTCGAGGATGACGCCTTTCACCTGGTCGCCGCGGCGCCGGCCTATCTGAAGACCCACAGCCAGGGCGAATATGTGTTCGACCATGGCTGGGCGGAGGCCTGGGAGCGGGCGGGTGGCCAATATTATCCGAAGCTGCAGGTCGCAGTGCCCTTCACTCCGGTTCCCGGTCCGCGACTGCTCGGGACTCGCCCGCAGCAGCTCCTCGCGGCAATCGAGGCCGTCACGGTCCAGAACGAGCTGTCGTCGGCGCACATCAGCTTCATCGACTGCGAGGGCGCTTCGGAATGCGAGCGGCGCGGCTGGCTCATCCGTCACGGCATTCAATATCACTGGCAGAATCGGGGGTTCGCCTCGTTCGACGAATTCCTGTGGTCGCTCACCAGCCGCAAGCGCAAAACGGTCCGCAAGGAGCGCGAAGCGGCAATTGAGGCGCTGGAGATCAGGGTCCTGCGCGGCGCCCAGATTCGCCCGGCGGATTGGGACTCGATGTGGGCCTTCTACCAGGACACAGGCTCACGAAAGTGGGGCCATCCCTATCTCACGCGCGAATTCTTCGACCTGGCTGCAAAGCGAATGGGAGAACAAGTCCTGCTCTTTCTCGCCTGCCGCGACGGAGTGCCGATTGCGGGAGCCTTGAACTTCATCGGCGGCGATACGCTCTACGGCCGCTATTGGGGCACGATCGACGAGGTGCCGTTCCTCCATTTCGAGCTTTGCTATTATCGCGCCATCGAATGGGCGATCGAGCATGGCCTCGGCTCGGTTCAGGCTGGCGCTCAAGGTGAGCATAAGGTCGCGCGGGGTTACGAACCAGTGATCACCAAGTCAGCGCACTTCATTCCGAATCCAAGCTTTCGCGATGCCGTTGCCGACTTTCTTGACAATGAGCGCTCGGCGATCGCGACGGAAGCGGAGTGGCTCCGGCGCGACCTCCCCTACCGTTCCTCGTTGTCGGGATAGAGCCGAACGGTCGTTCCGCCAGCGTCGGCCATTCCGCGGTACATTGCCGGCGTCGTGAAGCCCCAGGCGGCTTCACCATCCGGAGAAACGGCGATTAGGCCGCCCCTGCCGCCCAGAGTGCCGATGTCTGCAAGCACCGCGTCGAGCGCCTGCTGAAGCGATTGGCCGCCAAGGCGGACTCGCTCGGCGACCTGGTGGGCGGCGACCGCCCGAATGAAATATTCCCCCGACCCGGTCGCCGACACGGCCGCAGAACGATCGTCCGCGTAGGTCCCCGCGCCGATCAGCGGCGAATCGCCGACCCGGCCGAAGCGCTTGGCGGTCAGGCCGCCGGTCGAGGTCGCGGCCGCGACGTGCCCGTCGAGGTCGACGGCAACCGCGCCGACCGTCCCATATTTGATCTCGTCGTCGAAGCCGCCAGCGGAAAGCAGTTCGTCCAGCTGCCGACGACGCTCGGGCATTTCGAACCAGCTGTTGTCGACCTGCTCCAGGCCGTGGTCGCGAGCGAAGCCGTCAGCTCCTTTGCCTGAGAGAAAGACATGCTGCCCCTCGGCGAGGATGAGCCGAGCGAGGCCGATCGGAGCGCGTGTCGTTCTTAGCCCCGCGACTGCGCCCGCGGCTCGGTCACTGCCGTTCATGATCGCTGCGTCAAGCTCGATGCAGCCGGTAGCCGTCAGCACGCTCCCGCGCCCCGCGTTGAAGCATGGATCCTCTTCAAGGACGCGAACCGCTGCTTCCACTGCATCGATCGCGCGCTCGCGTTTCGCGAGGATTTCCGAGCCGGCAACCAGCGCCCGCTCGAGGCCGGCCCGCGCGGTTCGGTCATGCTCTTCACTGTGCGCCATGCGCGTCGATCCGGCACCGCCATGGACCACCAAACGCCAACGAGTTTCAGTCATTCCGCGCGCCTTAGCCGCGGGTCACTGCAAGCGCCAGTTGACTTCATCATCATCGACATATTATTATGATATCATATTTGTGGAGGGCGGAATGGCCGACGGAAAAGTCATTGCACTGACGGCAACGAAGGAGCGCGAGGCCTCGACCTCGAGCGGATATCCAATGCTCATCGTCCTGCTTCTGGCGATCCTTGCAGACGTCTATGGGATTTCGCGCCTAGGCCACGGGCCGAACGCCACAGGAGGCGCCATCGTAGTTGTCGCCACGATCACCTTCATCCTGGTGATGCCGGGTTTCTACATGCTTCAGCCGAACCAGGCAGCCGCGATCACCTTGTTCGGCGAATATCGGGGGACCGATCGCTCGACTGGGCTTCGCTGGACCCTGCCGTGGATGGGCAAGAAGAAGCTTTCGGTCCGCGCCAACAACTTCATCTCGGACAAGATCAAGGTGAACGACCTTCGCGGCAATCCGATCGACATTGCAGCTCAGATCATGTGGCGCGTCGTCGATACCGCGCAGGCTTTGTTCGATGTCGACGACTATAAGCAATTTGTCCGGGTTCAG
>DASQYQ010000533.1:0-2231 GCA_035639115.1 Sphingomicrobium sp.
AGGAACTTCCCCACACGGCGACTGGCAAGCTGTCCAAAAAGGACCTGCGGGACAAATATCGCGACTATCGGTTCGCGAATGCGGAGGCGATGGTGGGGCGCGACTAGAAAATCGCCGCGCTCTCGCCTAACTGGCGCGTAAATCCCTTATTCTGAAGGACGTTCGCGACCCCATGGCCGCTCAATATGCATATGTTATGAAGGACATGACCAAGTCCTTCCCCGGCGCTCAGAAGCCGGTGCTGAACCACATCAACCTGCAATTCTATCATGGCGCCAAGATCGGCATCGTCGGCCCGAACGGCGCCGGCAAGTCGACGCTGATGAAAATCATGGCGGGAATCGACAGGGACTTCCAGGGCGAGGCCTGGCCGGGCGAGAACATCACCGTGGGCTACCTGCCGCAGGAACCACAGCTCGACCGAAGCAAGAACGTCCTTGAGAACGTCAAAGACGGCGCTCGCGAAGTTGCTGACATGGTCGATCGCTTTAACGCGATCTCGGCGGAGATGGGGGACCCCAAGGAAGACACCGATTTCGACGCTCTGATGGAAGAGATGGGCGACCTCCAGGCGAAGATCGACGCGGTCGACGGCTGGACGCTCGACAATCAGCTCGAGGTCGCGATGGAAGCGCTTCGTTGTCCGCCGTCCGATTGGCCGGTCGAGAACCTCTCAGGCGGTGAGAAGCGCCGGATCGCGCTCACCCGACTGCTGATCCAAAAGCCCTCGATCCTCCTTCTCGACGAGCCGACCAACCACCTCGACGCCGAGAGCGTCCAGTGGCTGGAAAACCATCTGAAGGAATATCCGGGCGCGGTGCTGATGATCACCCACGACCGCTACTTCCTCGACAATGTCGTCAGCTGGATCCTCGAGCTCGATCGCGGAAAATACTTCCCGTACGAAGGCAATTACTCGACCTATCTCGAGAAGAAGGCGAAGCGCCTCGAGCAGGAGGAGCGCGAGGAGTCCGGGCGCCAGAAGGCGATCAAGGACGAGCTCGAATGGATCCGGCAGGGTCCAAAAGGGCGCCAGACCAAATCGAAGGCTCGTATCGCCAAGTTCGACCAGCTGGTGGCCGCGCAGGAAAAGCACGTCCCGGGGAAGGCCGAAATCCTCATCCAGGTGCCGGAGCGGCTCGGGGGCAAGGTGATAGAGGCCAAGGGCCTCAGCAAGGCCTACGGCGACAAGCTGCTGTTCGAAGACCTGAGCTTCACGCTCCCGCCCGGCGGTATCGTCGGAGTGATCGGGCCGAACGGCGCCGGCAAGTCCACCTTGTTCAAGATCATCACCGGGCAGGAGAAGCCCGACAGCGGAACGATTGACGTCGGCCCGACCGTCCACCTCGGCTACGTCGACCAGAGCCGCGACCATCTCGATAATTCCAAGAACGTCTGGGAGGAGATCTCCGACGGGCTCGATTACATGAAGGTCAACGGCCACGACCAGTCAACGCGCGCCTATGTCGGGGCCTTCAACTTCAAGGGCCAGGACCAGCAGAAGAACGTCGGCAAGCTGTCAGGCGGCGAGCGAAACCGGGTCAACATCGCTAAGATGCTGAAGCGCGGCGGCAACGTCCTCCTGCTCGACGAGCCAACCAACGATCTCGACGTCGAGACGCTCGGCGCGCTCGAGGAAGCGATCGAGAATTTCGCCGGTTGCGCCGTGGTCATCAGCCACGACCGTTTCTTCCTCGACCGGCTCGCGACGCACATCCTGGCGTTCGAAGGCAACAGCCACGTCGAATGGTTCGAGGGCAATTTCCAGGCATATGAGGACGACAAGATCCGCCGCCTCGGCGAGGAAGCAACGCGCCCGCACCGGACGAGCTATCGGAAATTGACGCGTTAGGTCTCGTGGCCGAGCCGACGTTCTTCGATAGCGAGACGGAGTTCCGCCGCTGGCTCGAGTCCAATCACGAAACTGCGTCTGAGCTGCTCGTTGGCTTCTGGAAGAAGGCCATGGGGAAGCCGTCAATCGACTGGCCGCAGGCCCGCGATCAGGCGCTTTGCTTCGGTTGGATCGACGGCCACCGAAGATCGCTAGGTGACGAGGCCCACACGATCCGCTTCACGCCGCGCCGCAAAGGCAGCATCTGGAGCAACGTCAACATCGAGCGGTTCGACGCTCTGAAGGCAGCGGGCCTCATGACCGCCGCTGGCGAGGCGGCGTATGAGCGGGACAAGCATCGGAGCGGCGTTTATTCCTACGAGAAGCCGCTGGCGGCGCT
>DASQYQ010000534.1:0-9210 GCA_035639115.1 Sphingomicrobium sp.
CTGTTGGATCGATCGTCAGCGTGCGGATCCTCGGTATCCTCGAGGCCGAGCAGTACAAGGGAAACAAAAAGCCTCGGCGAAACGATCGAGTGATCGCTCGGCTCGTAGAGAGCAGGCTGTTCGCGAAGATCCAGAAACTCGATGAGCTCGGCCCGACCTTCGTTGACGAGCTCAGCACCTTCTTCAGCACCTACAAGAGGCTGCGCGGCCAGACCTACGAAGTCATCGGCGTAGGAGGCCCTGACCGGGCGGCCGACCTGATCATGGAAGGCGCCGAGGAATATCTGAAGAACGGCGGCGAAAGCGCCGACTGAAGCCCCGCTTCATTGAAGGTTGAGCGACTCCGAACGCATCTTGCCGGCAAGCGCCTCGGCGGCCGAAGCGGTTCGGCAGGCCGCGAAGATCGTGTCGTCTCCGCAGATCGTTCCGACGATGTCCGGCACGTCCGACTGATCCAATGCCACACCGATGAGATGCGCCGATCCCGGCGGAGTCTTGATGACGAGTAGGTTAGCCGCGGAGTCGATCGAGATGACGAATTCGCGAAGAAGCACGGCGAGCCGCCCGGCGTCGACCTGCGGCTGGTCCTGGAGCGCATAGCTGAGCTGCCCGTCGCGGCGCACCTTCACTGCGCCGATCTGCTCCAGGTCCCGCGAAATGGTTGCCTGGGTCACTGCGAACCCGAGTTTCGAGAGCCGCTCGGCGAGCTCTTCCTGGCTCGATAGCGTCCCTCCGCGGATGATCTCCGCGATCGCGCGCTGCCGCCGTTGCTTCAGCTCCGTCATGTGCATTCTTATGCATTCGCTTGCATAAATATGCAATATACTGAATAGGGCGCCTCCCATGATTCGCACTGCGATCCTCGGAGCCTCGGGCTATGTCGGCGGCGAGCTTCTGCGCCTCCTCGCCGCGCACCCGAAGTTTGCGGCCACCAGGCTATTCGGTGACAGCAAAGCCGGGCAGCCTGTGTCCGCCGTCCATCCGCACTTAGCGGCAGCATATCCGGACGCGACGATCGAGAGATTCCAGGAGGGCGCCCTCGACGGCGTCGACCTCATTCTCGCTGCCCTTCCCCATGGCCACAGCCAAAAGGTCGCGGCGGCCATCCTACAGTGTGGAATCCCCTTTGTGGATCTCGGTGCGGATTTCCGGCTCAATGACGCTTCGGCGTACGAGCAATGGTACGGCCATGCGCATGAGGCGCCCGACCTCCTCGGCGGCTTCGTCTACGGAATTCCCGAGCTTCATCGGAACGTGATGAAGTCCGCCAAGGCTGTCGCAGCAGCCGGATGCTACGCCACGGCGGCAATCCTCGCTCTGAAGCCGCTTGTCGACGCCGGCCTGGTGAAGCCGAGCAGCCTCATCGTCGACGCAGCCTCAGGGGTAAGCGGCGCGGGCCGCGAGGCGAAGGAGGCCACGGGTTTCAGCACCGTCGACGGCAGCTTCTCCGCTTATGGCCTGCTCAGTCACCGTCACACGGCTGAAATGGAAATGGCGTTGAACGCCAGGGTGCTGTTCACGCCGCACCTCGTTCCGATGACCCGCGGCATTCTCGCGACCTGCTACGCCGAAGCAGTCGGCCCATGCGACCCGCTTCAGGCGTTGACGGATGCCTATGATTCCGAGCCCTTCGTTCACGTCACTGGCGAGCCGCCCGCGACCAAGTGGGTGTCGGGCTCCAACGGAGTCCAGCTCACCGCTCGCTACGACGAGCGCACCGGGCATTTGCTCGCCCTCGCTGCGATCGACAATCTCGGCAAGGGCGCCGCAGGCCAGATGATCCAGTGCGCAAACCTCATGCTCGGCCTCGACGAGACGGCTGGGCTCTCGACGATCGGAGTTTACCCATGAGCGTAACCGCAGCGGAAGGCTTCTGTGCATCCGGGTGCCACGCGGGCATCAAGCGGCGCCGCTTCGACATGGCCCTTCTCGCGACCGATGACTTCCAACCGGTCCCCTGCGCCGCCGTCTTCACCCAGAACAAGTTCGCCGCTCCGCCGGTCGAGCTCGATCGCGCGACGCTCAAGGCCAACGGCGGAGTCGCTGCGGCGGTGATCGTCAACTCCGGCAACGCCAATGCCGGCACTGGAGGACCGGGCTACAAGAATGCCCAGCTGATGGCTGCCGCGACCGGCGAAGCGCTGCAGGTCGCGAATTCCCACGTGATGGTCTGCTCGACCGGGATCATCGGCACGCCGCTGCCCATGGACCCGATCCTCAGCAACGTCCCGCATTTGGCTAGGAAATTGTCTGTCGAGGGCGGTCACGACGCCGCCCGGGGGATTCTCACGACCGATCATTCGCCGAAGGAAGTCGTCATCCGCGGCTCGAACTTCACGGTCGGCGGGATGGCCAAGGGCTGCGGAATGATCGCTCCGAACATGGCGACCATGCTCGCCTTCCTGACCACCGACGCCGACGTAAGTCGCTCGGCGCTTCAGCAAATCCTGAAGCGCGCCGTGGACTCGAGCTTCAACACTCTCAATGTCGATGGAGCGATGTCCACGAACGACACCGCAATGCTTCTCGCCTCCGGACGTCGCGGAAAGCCCGACTTGGAAGAGTTCGGCGATGCCGTGCTTGCCGTCTGCAAGGACCTCACCATGCAGATGGCGCGCGACGCCGAAGGAATGACCCGAATCGCGAAGCTCACGGTCACCGGCGCGTCGAACGACAATGAAGCCCGGATCGCGGCTAAGAACATCGTCGAGAACAATCTCGTCAAATGCAGCTGGTACGGCGGCGATCCCTATTGGGGCCGGCTGATGGCAGCCGCCGGATCGGCCGGAGTCGAGCTCGACGTCGCCAAGTCGAGGGTCGCCTACGGCGGGATCGTCGTCGCCAAGGGCGGCACAGGAATCGATCACGACGGAATCGCGCTCGCCCGCCACATGATGGGCGACGAGGTCGAGATCGAGGTTCACCTCGGCGCCGGCAAGGCATCGGCAAAGATGATCGGAATCGATCTGGGCCCGGGCTACATCAAAGAAAACAGCAAGACGTCATGAGCCCCGCCGACACTGCGCAGGTGCTCGTCGAGGCGCTGCCCTACATCCGCCAGTTCGCGGGCAAGTCGATCGTCGTGAAATTGGGCGGCGCAGCGATCGATCGCGAGTCCGACCTCGCGCTGGCGCAGGACGTGCTCCTGCTGCGGAGCGTCGGCGTTCGCTGCGTGCTCATCCACGGCGGCGGCCCGCAGGTCGACGCCATGCTTCGGCGTGTCGGAAAGGAGCCGGAGTTCCGGGACGGCCTTCGGGTAACCGACGCCGAGACTCTCGAGATCGTGCGCATGGTGCTGGTTGGAAAGATCAACCGCGACCTCGTCGCCACGATCAACAGCCAGGCCGGCGAGGAGCCGGTCGCCGTCGGCATTTCCGGCGAGGATGCCGGCCTGCTCACCGTTACTCCGGCTGCACCGATCTTCGGGTTCGTCGGCAATGTCACAAAGGTTCGCGCTGAGCTGATCCATCGCCTTCTCGACGATGGCCTCACTCCGGTGATCTCGACAGTCGGGGCGGACGCCGACGGCCAGCCGTACAACGTCAACGCCGACGAGGCGGCGCGCGCCATTGCGGTGGCAATGAACGCAGAAAAGATCGTCTATCTGACCGCAGTCCCCGGACTTCTCGAGAACCCGTCCGACGAGAGCACGCTCGTTCCGCGGCTGACCTCCGCCGAGCTTCGTGACCGCCTCGGCCACGAGAGCGTGGGCAAGGGAATGATCCCTAAGCTCAAGGCCTGCGCCGACGCGGTCGAGCAGGGCGTCGGCTTCGCCCACATCATCGACGGCAGGGTCCGGCACTCGCTGCTGATCGAGCTTCTGACCGACCACGGCGTCGGAACCATGATCAAGAAGGAGAAGAGCTGGTGAAGCACCTCCTCTCAATGCGCGACCTCAGCGCCGCCGATGTGGCGGCCATCCTCGCCCTTTCGGAGCAGCCGTCTCCGCGAATCCTCCGCGACAAGGGAGTTGCCCTCTATTTCGAGAAGCCAAGCGCCCGCACGCGCAACTCGATGGAGCTCGCGACGGCGCAACTGCGCGGCCATCCGGTCTATCTCCAGCCGGCGGAGCTCGGCATCGGCACGCGCGAAAGCGTCGCCGACGTGACGCGCACCCTTGCCTGCTACCATTCAATCATCGCCGCGCGCGTGTTCGATCACCGGCTTCTCGAAGAGATGGCTGCAGTGAATGCCGCGCCCATTCTCAACATGCTCTCGGCCACCGATCACCCGCTCCAGGCGCTCGCCGATCTGCTGACGATCAAGCAGCTGCTCGGCGACCTCGCGGGGGCGCGCGTCGCCTTCATCGGCGAGGGCAACAACGTTTCGCGTTCCCTCGCAGAAGGCTGCGCGCTCGTCGGAGCAGAATTCGTTATCGCAAGCCCTCGCGGCCACGGCCTTGAGGGTTCGATCGCCGATCCGTCGGAAGCGGTTCGCGGCGCCGACATCGTCTACACGGATGTTTGGGTGTCGATGGGCGGCGAGGATAGCGAGGAGCGCCGAGCGCTCTTCGAGCCCTATCAGGTCGACGAGGCCTTGATGTCGCTGGCACCGAACGCGTGGTTCATGCACTGCCTGCCCGCGCGGAGGTGCGAGGAAGTGACCGCTCCGGTGATCGACGGACCGCGCTCGGCGGTCTGGCGCCAGGCCGAGAACCGAATGCACACGGCGCGTGGCGCAATGCTTTGGATGATGGGCGTGAAGCCCCAGACGGGAAACAAGAATGAAGAAGAAAATGAAGGTGGTGCTCGCTTATTCGGGCGGCCTGGACACGTCGATCATCCTGAAATGGTTGCAGACTGAATATGACGCGGAGGTCGTGACCTTCACGGCCGACCTCGGACAGGGCGAGGAGGTCGAGCCTGCCCGGCGCAAGGCGGAGATGCTCGGAGTCCGTCCCGAGAACATCTTCATCGAAGATTTGCGCGAGGAGTTCGTCCGCGACTTCGTCTTCCCGATGTTCCGCGCCAACACTCAATATGAGGGCGACTACCTTCTCGGCACCTCGATCGCGCGGCCGCTCATCGCCAAGCGCCAGATCGAGATCGCCCGGAGGGTCGGTGCCGACGCCGTCTGTCATGGCGCGACCGGGAAGGGCAACGACCAGGTCCGCTTCGAGCTAGGCTATTATGCGCTGGAACCCGACATCAAGGTGATCGCACCGTGGCGCGAATGGGAGTTCCAGAGCCGCGAGGCGTTGCTCGACTTCGCCGAGAAGCACCAGATCCCGATCGCGAAGGACAAGCGCGGCGAAGCGCCCTTCTCGATCGACGCCAACCTGCTGCACAGCTCGTCCGAGGGTAAGGTCCTCGAGGACCCGGCCGCCGAAGCTCCGGAATATGTTCACCAGCGCACCATCTCGCCCGAGGACGCGCCCGACGAAGCGACGACGATCACCATCGATTTCGAGAAGGGCGATGCGGTCGCGATCGACGGGGAGAAGCTCTCCCCTGCAGCGTTGCTGGCCAAGCTCAACCAGCTCGGCCACGATAATGGAATCGGCCGCCTCGACCTGGTCGAGAACCGCTTCGTCGGGATGAAGTCGCGCGGCGTTTACGAAACGCCCGGCGGCACGATCCTGCTGGCGGCGCACCGCGGGATCGAGAGCATCACCCTCGACGGCGGCGCGATGCACCTCAAGGATGAGCTGATGCCGAAATATGCGAGCCTCATCTACAACGGCTTCTGGTTCGCGCCCGAGCGCGAGATGCTCCAGGCCGCGATCGACAAGAGCCAGGAGCATGTGACCGGGCGGGTCACGATGAAGCTCTACAAGGGCAATGCGACCGTGATCGGCCGCGAGAGTGATCAATCGCTCTACGACCAGGACCTGGTGACGTTCGAGGAAGGCAGCGGCAGCTACGACCACCGCGACGCGGCCGGCTTTATCAAGCTGAATGCGCTTAGGCTGCGGACGGTCGCGCAACGGAAGCGGAAGCTAGAGGCCTAGATCTTCCTTCGCCTTCGCGATCTGCTCGCGCACGCGCATGGGCGCCGTCCCGCCATAGCTGGTGCGGCTGCGAACCGACGCTTCCACGCTGAGCACCTCGTAAACGCGTTGGTCGATGCGTCCGTCGATTGCTTGCAGAGCTTCCAGCGGCAGGTCGGCGAGGTCGCACCCCCGCTCCTCCGCCGCCTTTACCGCTCGGCCGGTGATGTGATGCGCCTCGCGGAACGGCACGTCGGCCTCGCGGACCAGCCAGTCGGCGAGATCAGTCGCCGTCGAGAAGCCTTGAGCGGCGGCCGCGCGCATTCGCTCCGGGACGAAGCTGATCGTCCTCATCATTCCGGTCATTGCCTGAAGCGAGAGCATCAGCAGGTCGAACGCCTCGAACACCGGCTCCTTATCGTCTTGCATGTCCTTGGAATAAGCGAGCGGCAGGCCCTTCATCGTCACCGTCAGCGAGGTGAGCGCCCCGACGATCCGGCCGCTGTGCCCGCGCACGAGCTCGGAGGGATCGGGATTGCGCTTCTGCGGCATGATCGATGAGCCGGTCGAGAACTCATCCGACAATTTCACGAAGCCGAACGGCGCGCTGGCCCAGATGATCAGCTCCTCGGCAAGGCGGGATAGATGCAGGCTGCACTGCGCAGCGGCGGACAGATAATCGAGCGCGAAGTCGCGGTCGGACACGCTGTCGAGGCTGTTCGCAGTCGCTCCGGTGAAGCCAAGCGAATCCGCGGTCCGCTCGCGATCGATAGGAAATCCGGTGCCCGCCAGCGCAGCGCTGCCAAGCGGCGACTCATTCATCCGCGCCCTCGCATCGGCGAAGCGCGACACGTCGCGCCGAAGCATCTCGTAATAAGCCATCAAATGATGTCCGAGCGTTACCGGTTGAGCCACCTGGAGGTGCGTGAATCCGGGCATTACCGTCAGAGAATGCTCTTCCGCCCTGGCGACCAGCACACGCTGCAGGTTGCGAACAGCGTCCGCCGCCTCGTCGCAAGCATTTCGAACCCAGAGCCTGAAGTCCGTCGCGACCTGGTCATTGCGTGACCGCGCCGTGTGCAGCCGCCCAGCCGCCGGTCCGATCAGCTCGGCGAGGCGGCTTTCGACCGTCATGTGAATGTCTTCGAGCTCGACCTGCTCGGGCACGCCGTCGCGTTCATATTCGGCCGCGATCTTGTCCAGACCCTCGAGGATCGCAGCCGCGTCGGCCTTCGAGATGATCTCCTGATCGCGAAGCATCGCAGCATGCGCCTTGGAGGCGGCGATATCCTCCCTCCACAGCCTCTTGTCGAACGAGATCGACGCGTTGATTCGCTGCATCAGCTCCGCCGGCTTCGTCTCGAAGCGGCCGCCCCAGGTTCGTTGTGCAGGTGGCTTGTCCGCCATGGCGTCGCCGTTGGCACGCGCTCTGGCGCCGGTCAAACGGGAGCAACCGCCGCTTCGATGCTTTTCGACTGTCGCGACCAGTAAAGAAACAGCAGGCTCATCAGGCTGCACGCGAGCAAGTCGAGGCCGCCGTCGGTCGAGTACATGGCAGTCAGCCCTTGCGCTCCATAGGCATGGCCGTCGATCCACTGCATGTAGGTGATCGGAGCGCACATCGCCGCCGTGAGCACAGCGAATTGAGTGGAGGCGAGCGGATTGTTCTTCCCAATGCTCGACAGCATCAGTGCGTTGCCCGTGGCGAGGCCGGCAGACTGCCACACGTTCTGGGCGAAGAAGGCGTAGACGAATACAGCCGTCGTGTGCGGAAGCACGAGTAGCGACAGCGTCGACAAGCCACCGACGAACCCGATCCCGAGGTAGACGCCGAGCAGCGGCGCCCGTTTCCCGAGCACCGGCACGCTGAGGCTGCCGATGACTCCGGCAAGGGTCACCCCGACACCCGCAATTGCAGCGACCAGCTTTTCGGAAGCCCCGTAATCGCCTCCCAACCCACCGAGCGTGTTGGTGAGCGCGAACGATGCGCATGGCAGCGCGAGGAGGAGAATCAACCTCCGTACTTGCCGCTTCTGCGCAAGCTGCGCCAATTCCCTGCCGAAGCGCGCGAAAGTCTCCCGAGCGCGGCCGCGCTCGTCGGTCGGCGGATTGACCAAAAAGAAGATCAGCAGCGGCAAAAGGTTCAGCGCTCCAAGGACAATGGCCGCAATCAGAAGCGGCCCATGGTGGATCAGCATGATTCCGAGGATCGCCGTCACTCCGAAGCCGACGACGTTGGCGAAGGTCATCCAGGCGCCCAGCGGTGCATCATATTCGCTCGGAAGCACCGAGCCGAACCAGCCGCCGATCGCCGCCGAATTGAGGTTGGCGACAAGCATCGACAGGAATAGCCACGCGCCAAGCACCGCTACGTTCGAGAAATTGAGCACCGCCACGAACGTCAGCAGGCTCGCCGCGATCGCCATTGCGATCGCATAGGTGCGCCGGCTGAAGCGCACGTCGAGGATCGGCGCCACCAGAAAGAAGAAGAAAGTGCTCGACAGCCCCAACGTCGTGATGTTCGCGATGGTCGTTTCCGGAACGTGCCGCGACGCCAGCACCTGCGGGGTCACAAGGAGAGCGACTGCCCCGGTGATTCCGAGCGGCAGGTTGGCGAGCCCGAGAAGCCAGACTGGAAGCTTGCGTGCCACGGGCGCTACTCTGCTCCCGCCCCCTGCTCTCGGCAATGGCGGAAACGAGACCAACCTCTGTCATGGCGGCGACGCACTCACCGCTGTAAGTGTCCACTCCCCGACTCAGGGAAAATGGAGGCTCGGATGGCGACAATTGCTCCGCCGCAGCCGGTCCAGTCGCGTGAACTCGACCCGGCCAAGCTCGAAACATTCATGCACAAGATGGTCGGCGACATGGGCGCCGCATTGAGCGGCAGCCTGGTGATCACCGGCTCCAAGCTCGGCCTTTACCGGAAGCTTGCGGAAATCGGCCCGGCAACCAGCCAGCAGCTCGCCGACGCGCTGCATCTCGATGAACGGTACGTCCGGGAATGGCTCTCGGCGCAGGCGGCCTCGGGCTTCATAGATTATGATTCGCAAGGCGACCTTTTCTCGATGAATCCTGAGCAGGTGATGGCGCTCGCAAACGAGGATTCGCCCGTCTACGTGGCCCCCGCGTTCGAGCTGATCGCGTCGGCCTATATCGATGAGCCGAAGATCACCGACGCCTTCCAGTCGGGCGCGGGCGTCGGCTGGCACGAGCATTACGAATGCCTGTTTCGCGGAACCGAGAAATTCTTCCGTCCAGGCTATCGCGCGAACCTGGTG
>DASQYQ010000535.1:0-2466 GCA_035639115.1 Sphingomicrobium sp.
GGCGCCAGGGCGCCGAATTTTACCCAGACGACCTCGCCGACTCGCGGACGCTCGACGAACTCGGTCCGGCAGCCATGTTCCGACAGGTCGTGGATCTCGACCGTAAAGTTGAGCGCTCCGCTACGGCGCAGCTGCACCTCCGCGCTCACGGGGCTGCGGCGCTGGGCGCGCGAGTCCGCATGGTCCTCGATGGGTCGTTCCCTCCCGTCTGGAAGGTAACGGTACCCCTTCGCAACAATTTTGCCTTAACGCGTATCAGTAGGCCGAAACTTCCGCGTTTCGGCAATGCCTGCGGCAGCGGCTGAAACCGGCTGAACGGCCTGTAAAGCGCCTAGAAGCGGTCCGGAGGAAGGTTCACCGGTCCGATGATCTCTTCATGCCGCGCGATGGCGAAGCGGTCCGTCATGCCGGCGATAAAGTCGCCGATCGTTCGGACCTGCTCGACGGGATCGCCGCCGCGCCGCCAGTCCGCGGGCAGAAGGGCTGGATCGGCGCGATAGGCTGCGCCGAGGTCGGCGACCACGCGTTCGGCTTCGACCCGGATCGGCTGAAGCTCGGCCAGGCCGTAGAGCCGAGCGTAGAGGAACCGTTTGAGCTCTCGCTCCTGGCCCTCGAGCGCCTTCGAGAAACCGGCGAGTTGGCAACCGGCGCTGCGCACGTCGTCGATCGTCGCTACGCCAGCTTCGCGAACCCGCCGCTCGGTCTCGGCAAGCACGTCGCCGACCATCGTTCCAATCATGTCGCGCACCAGCGCGCGCTGGCGCTTCTCGACGGAAATGCCAGGATGCCGCTCGCGGATCGCGTCCCAGAGCCGCCTTACGATTGGAAGCTCGATTAGCTCGTCGATCTGAAGCAGGTTCGCTCGGAGCCCGTCATCAATGTCGTGATTGTCGTAGGCGATGTCGTCGGAAATGGCGGCGACTTGGGCCTCCAGCCCGGGCCAAGTTTCCAAATCGAGATCCCATTCGGCGTTCGCTTGCTCAAGGGCCCAGCTCGGATTGGATATTGGACCATTGTGCTTCGCGAGGCCCTCGAGCGCTTCCCAGCTGAGATTGAGGCCGTCGAAATCGGGATAGGGATTTTCGAGCTTCGTCACGATTCGGATAGTCTGCGCATTGTGGTCGAAGCCCCCCACGTCGGCGAGGATGGCGTCGAGCGCATCCTCGCCCGCATGGCCGAATGGCGGATGGCCGAGGTCGTGGGCGAGACACAAGGCTTCGGTGAGGTCTTCGTTGAGGCCGAGAGCGCGGGCAATCGTCCGGCCGATCTGCGCTACCTCAAGGCTGTGCGTTAGCCGGACGCGATAATGGTCGCCATCGGGTGCGACGAAAACCTGGGTCTTGTGCCGGAGGCGGCGAAACGCGACCGAATGGACTATTCGGTCGCGGTCGCGCTGGAAGATGTCGCGTGGTCCGCGGGGGCCGGAACGGTCTTCGGGATGGAGGCGGCCGCGGGAACGATCAGGATTCGCGGCAACGCCGAGAGGAAGGCTCATTCCTCAGCGAGTGGCACAATCCTGTCGGAATCGGAATTGCTCCAGCGGAACGCGCTAACTCCGATGGAGTGGAGATCGTCGGCGAAGATCTTCGCGTCGGACGGCCCGCGGAACGGACCGACAAGGAGACGGGCGCGGTCGCTACCCTCGGCGACATAGGCGGTGATTCCCTTGAACAGGTCGCCATTGTCCCGCTTCATCCGCTCGAAATCCTCCGAGAGCGCTTTCTCATTGCGCCCGCTGGCGAGCTGCAACCAGATCTTGGAGTCCTGGACTGGCTGCGCGCGCTGAACGATGGACGGGCGCGGCGGGGGCGCCGAATAAGCGACTTGGATTGGCTGCGGACGCGAAGGCTGCGGAGCGTCCTCAATCGAGGGCTGCTGCCAGACCGGTTGCGCCGCTGGCGGCGCGGATGGCTTCTGAAGCAGCGCATCGACTCCGGCGAGCCGATCAGTGCTCACGCTCTCGCTCACTCCAACCGTAGTCGGTGCGCTACGGACCGGCGCAGCATAGGCATAGGAAGGAGCGCCGTTCGAATCCGGGAAGATGCCGAGATCGACAGCCGCCGCCTTCTCTCCGGCCGGCAAGGAAGGAAGCCTCTGGAGGAACGGCGCGACTTGCGAGGAGCTGCCCGGCATCGCCGCATTGATGGCGGTCATCGCCGCGTTCGGATCGCCGGCAATCGCGAGAATGAAGGCACGGACTCGGGGAACGGCAGAATCACCCTTCGCTGCGAGCGGCGCGATCATCGCCAGGGCACCGGCCTTGTCGCCGCTGATCGCGAGGCTGAGCGCGAGGCGGCGGCGGGCCTCATCGGCGTCGGCGCTGGCAAGGGCGGCGCGATAATCCGCCTGCGCCTTCGCCTGCTGGCCGAGCATGTCAAAGGCAAGGCCGCGGTCACAGCCGAGCATGACTTGGGTCGCTCCAAGCTGCTGGGCTCGAGTGAAATAGGGAAGCGCCCCTTTGGCGTC
>DASQYQ010000536.1:0-2612 GCA_035639115.1 Sphingomicrobium sp.
CGATCCGTCGCCTCGTCGGGCTGCCAGACCTCAGGCAGGTAGCCCGCTGCATGCAGCCGTGCGAGTACTGCCGCGTCAATGCGATCTGTCTTGACCTTGGCGTCAGCGATTACTCGCACTTGCAGCGGGTTCGCGATCACGACACGGCCCGCATACGGCTTGAGCAGCCGCACGATAGCCATTGTGTTTCCAGTGGCCTCGAGTACCACCTCGTCATCCCGGACAAGTGTGCGCGCGAACTCAACAACCTTATGGCGGACCAGATCCAAGCGTCCGCGCTGGCGCAGCACGCCGTCCTTCAGCTCAGCAACCTGCGCAAAGCTACGATGCACATCCAACCCAATCACACTCATCGATACCTCCTCCCCTCTTCAGGAGCAGGTGAGGGCAACACGACATGTACGGATCCGCGCTCACAGCGCACCCGGGTTGGTCGCAGGGGCGGCCAATTACTAACGCGAGCTCGCAGCTCATGATGTGACAACGGCCTGCCCACCTTCCGTGCTCCAGGCTCCCCTGTCCCGGTTGCCCGAAGACTACGCGCCACCTTCAAGGTGGACACGACGGAAGCCAGCACCTGAATACCAGATACAAATCCGCTGGAACGGCTGAATAAGGAGGTGAAGCGCCGAGCCGATGTCGTCGGCATATTCCCCAACGAAGCATCGATCGTTCGGCTGATCGGCGCGGTACTGCTGGAACAGAATGACGTGTATGGACCACCCCCAGTTTGCAAGGACAATTACGCAGTGACGGTGACGGGTCTTGCGGTCGTGTATTCGGCCTTGTCGCGCGGCTACACGAGCCGCAGGCCCTGATGGTATTCGCGGATCGGCGGCCGGACAAATGGCCGAGCTCGCAACGGCTCGCATCATTTCATTGGCCTCTGCCGAACCCGGTCTGACCGGTTCGCCATCACGTCGTATTACCCTCGCAAGTCGGCGCCGAAGTTATGCTGATCGGCGCCGTGCCTCTTATGCCGCCTGAACGGCAATCCTCCGATATCCTTCTTTCCGGGTGATCATTGCCCACAGCGCCCGTGCTGTCTTATGCGCGACCGCCACTGCTGCAATATTGACTGACCTCCGTGCCAGCAATTGCTTTAGCCAGGGTCGCGGTGGAACGTCCTTGCGGAAGTTGGTTCCGACGATCGCTCGGGCGCCATGGATCAGCAGTGCGCGCAAATATCGATCGCCCCCTTTGCTGATCCGGCCGATGTGTTCCTTGCCGCCGCTGGCATGAAGCCTCGGCGTCAGACCGAGCCAGGCTGAGAAGTGGCGCGCCGACCGAAATTGCCGCGCGTCACCCACGCTGGCGACGATCGCGCTCGCGGTGATTGGCCCCACTCCCGGTGCGGAGGCAAGCCGCTGGCTGGTCTCGGAACTATTGTGCCAGGCGACGATCTTCGCCTCAGTGGCATCGATCCGCTCGGTCAACGCGCCGATATGTTCGAAGACTTCGGTGATCGCGACACGCGCTTCATGCGGTAACACCTCGCTGTCAGCTTGATCCGCCCGACGTCGGAGCTCAGCGACCCTCCCAATGCCTTTTCCCGCGATGATGCCGAACTCGGTCAGCAGACCACGCACGGTGTTGATTGCCGCGGTTCTTTGTCGGACGAACAAGGCACGCACGCGGTGGAGCGAGAGCACGCTTTGCTGATCGAGCGTTTTTATCGGGACATAGCGCATGTTTGGCCTCGCGACGGCTTCGCAGATCGCTTCGGCGTCGGCGGCATCGGTCTTGTTCCGCTTCACATAGGGCTTGGCGTATTGCGGCGGGATCAACCGGACGGAATGGCCGAAGCGAGAGAGTTCGCGTGCCCAGTGGTGAGCCGCGGAACAAGCCTCCATTCCGATCAGGCATGGCGGGAGCTTGGCAAAATAAGGAACCAGCTCGTGCCGGCTGAGTCGCCGGCGCAGGATCATCCTACCGGCATCATCGGCGCCGTGGATCTGGAATATGGACTTCGCGAGGTCGAGGCCGATGGTGACGACGCCGGGCATGGAAAGCTCCCTTCGGTTGGTGGAAGGCTCCAACCCTACTCCTCGTTCAAGGAGGGGTGGTCCATGCCATCAAGTGGCAGTTGCAGCACCGCTACATGCAGCTCGAGGCAATGGCAGAGCTTGTCGTGCCGGCAAACGACGCCGAGACCAGACAGATCGCAGGTGCGGCTTGACCACCCGCGAAAGACAGACTGCGGCGTCGACGGCGCGTCTGCCCAACGCTCGACTGTGGCGTTGCGGTCAAGCCCCGCAGCCGCGCAGCGGTGCGCCGAAGGCGCAGGGCTTGACGGCGGCGATCGCGGTCGCAGCACCATCCAACGTGCCGTTCTTCGCTCTCAAGCCCACCAAGGTCGACGGGCCAATCGGCACTTCGCTTCACCAGCAATCTACACCACCTTGACGGACGTGACCGCCGATGAGATGGCCTGGGCCACGTCCCACGTCCCACGGCATTCGGCCATCGCCCAATCCGTGATAAGTGCGGGACCATGGACACTTTCTCCCTGCTTGCACTGTTAGGTTTTATCGTCGCTTATTTCGTTGCGGCCCTCGTTGGCGCGGTGTTTAGACCAGGCGATTGGTACGAGCACCTGGCCAAACCGCCTT
>DASQYQ010000537.1:0-2603 GCA_035639115.1 Sphingomicrobium sp.
GCCGCCGGGGACTTGCCACCGCCGCTCATTTCCTGCGCCACAATGTGGTCGCTCCGTTCGCCGACTTCCTGAAGCGGCCGGGTGCGTGGCTGATCCTGCTGTTCGTGCTGACCTACAAACTTGGCGACGCGATGGGGCAGAACATGCTCGCGCCGATGCTGGTTCACCAGGGCTTTTCCGACACCGAATATATCGCGATCAACAAGCTGGTCCGATTTTGGTGCCTGGTGGCCGGCTCGCTCGTCGCCGGTGCGTTGATCGCCCGTTTCGGGATGAGCCGGCTGCTGCTCGGCGCCGGGATCATCATGATGATCGCGAACCTCCTGTTCGCGGCGGTCGCGCATGCCGGCCATTCGGTGCCGCTTCTGACCCTGGCCGTCGCGATCGAGAATCTATTCGGGGCGATCAGCCTGACGGTGTTCGCGACTTATTTGTCGGGCCTTTCGAACACCGCGTTCACGGCAACCCAATATGCACTTCTGTCGAGCGTCGCCGCGGTCGCCCGCACGTTCGCGACCACCCCCTCCGGTATCGCCGCCGACCATCTGGGCTTCACTAATTTCTATATTTTCTGCGCCCTGCTCGGGATTCCCGGTTTGATCTTCCTCTACTTCATGCGCAGCGCGGGCTTTGTGGCCGAAACCGTGCGCCAGAAAGGCGTTGAAGCAGCGCCGCCCGAAGCCGACGGCTAGTCCGGCAACTGGTCGTTCGCTGAAAGCACGACGCCCGCGAGATAGAGCGACCCGAAGATCAGCACTCGCGCGTCCTTCGGGATTGCGTCCACCGCTTCTTCGACGCTGTCATGGGCATCGGCCGCGAAGCCGAGCCCACCGGCAATCTCGACGAGGTCGCTTGGAGTGAAGCAGGGGTGGTCGGGGATCGGCACTGCATGGACCGTCGCCGCGAGATCGCGGAACGGTTCGAGCATCCCGGGCGGGTCTTTCCTCGCGAGGCTTGCGAAGATCAGGTGAAGCGGCTTGCCATCGTCGAACTCGTGCCGGACGAAGGTCGCGATCTGCCGCGCTGCCGATGGATTGTGCCCGCCGTCCAGCCAGACTTCCCGATCGCCGACGAGCGGCCCCGGCGCGAGATGCTGCAGCCGGGCTGGCCAGTCGGCCCACCCCATTGCAGCCCCAAGGGCGGCGGTCGGCAAGGAGAAGTCATCCTGACGGCGCAGCATCGCCACCGCGAGCGCCGCATTCATCGCCTGATGGCGACCCGGCAGGCGCGGAAGCGGAAGCCTGAGCTCGCCCATCTCGTCCTCGTACCGAAGCTTCCCTTTATCTGCGATCGCGTCCCACTCGCGCCCGCGCGGCAGCCAGATGGCGCCGCGCTCGAGCGCGATTCTCTCGACCTCGCCTGCTATCGCCGGCGGGTAGAGCTGAGTGAGGAGCGGAACGCCAGGTTTCGCGATGGCGGCCTTTTCGGCGGCTATCCCCACCAACTCGTCCCCGAGGAACTGTTGATGGTCGAGGCCGAGATTGGCGATGCCGGTCACCAATGGCTTCTCGACGACGTTCGTCGCGTCGAGCCGCCCCCCCAGCCCTACTTCCAGAATGCACGCGTCCGCGGGAGTCCGAACGAATGCGAGGAACGCTGCGGCGGTAGCGACCTCGAAGAAGCTGGGTTCGATCCCAGAGCCGGCGTCGATCACCTCCCTGAGGAGCTCGGCAAGCTCGCGGTCTTCGATCAGCCGGCCCGCTACGCGGATCCGCTCGTTGAACCGCACCAGATGCGGGCTCGTGAAGGCGTGAACTTTGTACCCGCTCGCCTCGAGCGCGGCGCGGAGGAACGCGACCGTCGAGCCCTTGCCGTTCGTTCCGGCCACATGGAAGACCGGCGGAAGCTGGTCCTGCGGTCTACCCAACCGGTCGAGCAGCGCAGCAATCCGTTCGAGCCCAAGCCGGTCGCCGGCCGGGGACAGCTTCGATAACCGATCGAGCTGCGCCTGGACCTGCGGATGGCTGGAGCGGGCAAAATCCGCCATCAGGCGGCTTCTTTCGCCTCCGGCGTGAGATAGGAGATGAGGAGAGCCAGCTTCTCCTTCAGGTCGCCGCGGGAGACGACCATGTCGATCATCCCGTGCTCGAGCAGATATTCTGCGCGCTGGAACCCTTCCGGAAGCTTTTCGCGGATCGTCTGCTCGATGACCCGCTGCCCCGCAAAGCCGATGAGTGCGCCAGGTTCGGCGATCTGCACGTCGCCGAGCATCGCGTAGGACGCCGTAACTCCACCCGTCGTCGGGTCCGTCAGAACGACGATGTAGGGCAGTCCGGCTTCCTTGAGCTCCTGAAGCGCGACCGTCGTTCGCGGCATCTGCATCAGGCTGAGGATGCCTTCCTGCATCCGGGCTCCCCCGGCCGCCGTGAACAGGACGTAAGGGCACTGGTCCGCAATCGCGGCCCGGATTCCAGCGACGATGGCGGCGCCAACCGCGATTCCCATCGATCCGCCCATGAAGGCGAAGTCCTGGACTCCGATGATCACCTTGTGGTGGTCGATCTTGCCGCGCGCGTTGACGAGCGCGTCCCGCTCCCCATTAGCCGCACGGGCAGTTTTCAAGCGATCCGTGTACCGCTTGGTATCCTTGAACCGCAGCGGGT
>DASQYQ010000538.1:0-3872 GCA_035639115.1 Sphingomicrobium sp.
TGTCGACGGCCGTGTCCGCCGCTTGAGCCGTTGCCGCCGATCCAAGCAGAAGCGGCAGCAAGCTTGTAGCCATTCGCCGACAGACCATTCTCACCCCCCAATTTAAACTGTCGGGCCCAGCCTTAGGCATGGGTATCCCTACGGCCATCCGCACTAACCCTGATGCTTGGTGGAGCAGCCATTGATCCGCCCCAATCTCAATCGATCGCATTGACCGGAAGGGCCCAATTGATCTTTTGACCTTGAAGGTCGGGCATCTCGCGGCCGTCGTCGACCCCAATCTCCGCGGCGATCGAACGTTCAAGCTTGGCGCTCATCGCCTCGACCAGCTCCGCGTTCTGGCCCTTGTCGGCACCGAGGTTGGTGAGCTCGTTGGGATCGCTCGAAAGGTCGAAGAGCTCGACGTCGTTGTGGGCGTAGAGGTCGTCGAGGTTGGTCGGGCGGTTACGCTCGATCGGCGAAAGATAGCGGGTGAACTTGTAGCGACCATCGAACATCGTCCGCACAGTCCCCCGCTTCGTCAGGTCTGCCCGAGCTCCGCTCGCGATGAGATCCTTCATCGTCTTGCCTGAAGTGAGGAAGTCGGCCGCCTTGCCGATCATCGAAGCGTCGTTGGTCGCGATTCCGCTATAGGTGAACAGCACCGCGTCGCGATTTGCGTTCAAGGCCGCATTGGGCTCCCCGAGAAGCGGGCCGAGGTCCTTTCCGGGAAGGTCGCGGCCGGCGAATTCCGAGCTTTTCGTCCGATCCGCACCGGCGAAGCCGAGAAGCGTCGGGACGATGTCGATTGCCGACGTCAGGGCCTTGGATTCGCGTCCGCCGGCGACGTCGGGATGAACGACGACGAAGGGGACGTGGATGTTCTCCTCGTAGGCGAACGGGCCCTTGCCGCGGAGTCCGCCGTGAGCGCCCGCCATCTCGCCGTGATCGGCGGTGTAGACGATGATCGTGCGGTCGCTCATTCCGAGCGTGTCGAGCTCGGCCAGGACCATCATCAGCTCCCGGTCCACTGCGCGTATGCTGTTCATGTAGAAATCGTTGAAGCGCTTCCAGCGCTCCGGCTCGTTCGGAACGTGGCCGAGCAGATGATCCCACGCCGCCTGATATTCGCCATGCGCCTTGGGGCGGCCGGGAGAATCGAACGGCTGCCCATTGGTCGACGACAGCGGAACGTCCCAGGTCGCCTTGTAGAAGGGAATGTCCGGCGCCCTCGCGGCAGGCTTCAGAAGCTTGCCGCTGTCCTGGATGTTCTGCCCCGGCGAGTCCGTGTTGAAGTACATGATGTCATGCGGGTTTACGAGGCTGACGGTAAGCGCCCATGGCTTCCCCGAAGCGTTGAGCACGGACCCGCGCCGGCGCAGCCAGGTCACCGCGCTCCCGGCGATCAGATGGTCGAATTCGTAACCGCCGAGCGTATGACCGACGATGTCGCCCGGGGATGCGTAATCATTATATCCATAGGCCTCCATCTCGGTCGTGAAGAGCCGGTCGGGCTTCTCCTGGTCGAACTTGCGCGTGAGGTGCCACTTGCCCTTGTAGGCAGGATAATAGCCGGCCTTCGCAACCATCCGGCCGACCGTCGGGATCTTCGGGTCGAGGTCCTTCACCCACGGCATGTCGCAATTCTCGAACATTCGGTTGTCCGCGGTCTGAAGGCCGGTCGCCATCACAGCGCGAGACGGAGTGCACTGGACGGCGCTGATGTAATGATTGGTGAAGGTGGTTCCCCCTCGCCACAGCCGCTCGTGCGCAGGAAGCGACATTCCCGCAGGGAACTGCCGGAAATAACGCTCCTGATCAGTGAAGACGAACAGAATGTTGGGCGGGCGCTTGTTGGTGACTATGGAAGCAGCGGCTCGCGCCAGCGGCGACGCTCCAAGCCCTAGTGCAAGCGCGCCCGACGGCAGCGCAGAAATGATCGAGCGTCGAGTGAAAGTTGAATTGGACATCGAGCCTCCCCGGAGTGGGGAGGCTTAGGCGCGCCTCACCGAACAGCCATACCGACTAACCCGTATATCGAACGAGAAAAGCCGAGCCTCAGCGTGCGCTGAAATCGTTGTTCGAGCGGTCCTTGTCGGGAATCTTGTGATCGGGATCCAGCACCGCGCGGACGATCGGCGAGTTGGAGATCACCGGCACCCTGGTCGAAGCCTGCCGGATCCAGGTCTCGGCGGGAAGCTTGATGTCGCGGCTCGTTCCGTCCGCGAAGGTCACCCGCAGCGTTACCGGAAGCACCATCTTGTCGAGCGACTGGACGGTGACAAGCGCGCCTTTGAACGCCGCGGTCGGCGGGAAGGGCGTAATAGCGGTCACGGCAAGGTCGAGCTGCCAGTTGTTGTAGAACCAGCCGCGCCAGAACCAGCTGAGGTCTTCGCCAGCTTCGCTCTCCATCGCCCGGAAGAAATCGGCCGGAGTCGGATGCTTGAACGCCCAGTCGGCGATGAATCGGCGGAAGGCGGGATCGAACCGTTCGGGCCCGAGGATCTGCTCGCGAAGCAGCACCATGCCGAGCGCGGTTTTGAAATAGGTGACCGGATGCCGGTACTTGTCCAAGATCGTGTCGGCGCGCGACATGATCGGGGGCGCTTGGGAATCGGCAAGGATCGGCAGGATCTCGTCGACGGGATTGCCGCCGCCGGGCGCATATTCGCTGTCGCGTTTGGGGCCGAACTCGCCATGGTTGAACTCGTCGGACTCATAAACGTCTATGAACGTGTTGATGCCCTCGTCCATCCACGCCCAGCGGCGCTCGTTGAAGCCGACCGTCATCGGGAACCAGCTGTGCCCGATCTCGTGCGCAGTCACGAAGAAGAGCGTCTTTGGCGGGGAGTCGATGTCGTCGAACGCCATCGCCGGATATTCCATTCCGGCGGCCGGCCCCGCGATATTGAATGCGTTCGGCCAAGGGAACGGGTACCATTTCGAGGAGAAGCGCTCGACCGAGTCCTTCAAATATTCGGTCGAGCGGCCCCAGGCCTTCGCTTCGACCGGATAGGCGGACATTGCGAGGCCGAAGCGGCCGCCAGGAAGCCGCATTCGCGCGGCGTCCCAGCTGAACGCAGGCGAGGCGCCGAAGGCGACATCGCGCGAATTGTGCATGGTGAAATGCCACGTGCGCGTGCCGGTCGCCGGCCGTGGCTCGTTCCAGCGGCGGATCATCACCGTCTTGTCGCTTTGGCGAGCTTGAGCGAGCCGAGCGCGCTCGGCGGCCGTCAACACTTCGTTCGGGTTCTGAAGCTCGCCCGGGCTGGCGACGATCCAGCTCGCCGGGACGGTCACCGAATAATCGAAATCACCATATTCGAGATAGAATTCCTGCTGCAGGTACGGGAGCGTGTCCCAGCCGTGAACGTCGTCGTACACGGCCATTCGCGGATACCATTGAGCGATCGAATAGATCGGCCCGTTCTTGCTATCCATCCAGCCGTTGCGGCCGCCCCACGGCTCCTTCGCAACGGTGTAATGATAAAGAATGTCGACCACCGCCTTGCCGCCGGTCGGAAGCGGTGCTGGAAGGCGAAGCTGAGCTCGCGTGTCGCTGACGATCGGCTGAACCGCGACAGTGTGGTTGCCGACCGTCACCCGGACGTCGTCAAGGATCATCCCCTGGGTCAGGCCCAACGGCACCTCGGACAGCGTTCCGGGCCTGCCGCCAAGCGATAGATTTCCGCGCGATTCCGGCTTGTAAAGGTTCTGCTCGAGGAGCAGCCAAAGCACGTCGAGCGCACCAGGACTGTTGTTTGTGTAGCGGATCTGCACCGTCCCTTTGATCGAGTGCGTGGCGGGATCGAGTGCGGCGCGGATCGTGTAGTCGGCGCGGTTCTGCCAGAAGTCCGGGCCCGGCGTTCCATCGGCGGAGCGATAGCGGTTGG
>DASQYQ010000539.1:0-11454 GCA_035639115.1 Sphingomicrobium sp.
AATCTCCATTGCGAGGATTGCGCGCTCGGACGCTTCGCGCCGACTCCACCCTCCCGATGCATGTAATAGTATTACATCACACGCGCGAGCAAGTGCCTAGTCACGCCGCCGCGTCGGGGCAAATTACATCGGGGTAATGGTAGGTGCCGAGCTAGTTCGGCCTCAAGCGAACGAAGCTAGCTTCGCCGAGTGGCCGGCTTGCGAATAGATCGTCGTACCGCCCCACTGAATGGCGTCGCCGGCATCTTGATGCCATGCATGTTCGAAGAATGAGAAAGAGGCGGTCCGGGAAGGGTTCCGGACCGCCTCTTCGGCAGCGCACCTGGGGAGCGAAGTGCGCGCTCGGAACTAAGGCAGGATCAGATGTCGATTCCGGCTGCGATCGCCTCGAGTTTGCGAACCCGCTCCTTGAGGTCCGCCATCTCGATCCTGCCGCTTGCCGGCGGGAGGCCGTGCTCGGCTGCGATGTGGTTCAACTCCATCTTCTTGAGCTCGAGCCAGCCGCCCCATGCCTTGAGTGCCGCGAGGCTGGCGCCGGCGAGGCCGACGATGATGCTCGCGCTCAATACTCCAATCGTAAGCGGGTCCATCACTTCTCCTCCTGGCGGAGCGCTTCGATCTCGCGCGCCAGCTCTTCGTTCTGACTGTTGATATGATGATCGATCGCCATCAGCCTGCGGTCGGTCTCGTCGAGGTCGTTCACCATCGCGTGGACGGTCGGCTTGCGTCTCGAGGCCAGGTCCATCCGATCGAAGTCGCTCATCCGGCTGTCGCCGACCGCGGACTTCTTCTTCTGGACGGCGAGGTAGATACCGACCATCGCATAGGCGATCAGTGCAACGCTGATCGGAATGTGGGTCAGCAGCGGAACCGCGATCCAGGCAATGCGAATGAAGGTCGGGTCGACTCCGAACTTGGCTCCAAGCGTCGAGCAGACGCCGGCGATCTTCGCGTCCTTGCTATGGAGCGAGTACGGATAAATCTTGCGGGCCACTGTCATTTTCCCTTCCCTGTCCTTCAGTTCGCCCGCGCTTTGAGCGCGGCCTTCATTGCTTCCAGCTCGGCGTCGATCTTCTCGGACTCCTTCAGCTGGTCGATCTCGTCTTCGAGGCTGGTGATTCCCAGCGCATCGCAGCGGCCCTCGGCGAAGTCGGCGCGGCGCTCGAGGATCTCGAACTTGGCGAACGCGTCGAGCGTCCGGCTGCCATGCATCGCCTCGCGGGCCTTGGCCCTGGTGAGCGCGCTCTCGAAGCGCGCCGCGATCGCATTCTGGCGAGCGCGGGCTTCGCGGAGCTTCGCCTGAAGCTTGCCGATGTCGGCCTCATAGCCGCGAAGCAACTGCTGCAGCTGATCCATTTCGCCGCGAAGGCCCTCGGCCATCTCGCCGGCCTTCTGCTTTTCGACCAGCGCCGCCTTGGCGAGGTCGTCGCGGCCCTTGGACAGCGCGAGCTCGGCCTTGTCGGCCCAGTTCGCCTGGAGCTCGTCCAGCCGGCTGACCGCGCGCCGCATCTCCTTGATGTCGGCGATCGAGCGAGCGGCCGTGGCACGAACCTCGACCAGCGTCTCTTCCATTTCGAGGATGATCATTCGGATCATCCGCGCCGGATCTTCCGCCCGGTCGAGAAGCTCGGCCATGTTCGCCGCGAAGATATCGCGAGCGCGGCTGAACACTGGTCCGCTGAGCCAGCCGGCGACCGGCGCAAAGCGCCCGGACTTCGGCTCGGTCTCGACCTCGATCAGGCGAGGCGTGCGGACCGGGACCTTCGCTTCAAGAACTTCGAGTTCAGGCATTGACCGAAACCTTTGCGGAGGTGGCATTGGCCGAAGCCGGTCCGACTGCTGCGCCGACCGCGAGCGTGCTCATGGTGAGCGCCGCGATGACGGCGACGAGCGTCCGGGTGAAAGGCGACTGCGACGACATTTGAACTCTCCTTTTCTCGCCCGCCTCTTTTCTTGCGGGCCGATGAACAATGCTAATCAAGGAGCGTGCCAATCCCAGAAAACCGCCAAATATGGAGGAGGCTTGGGCTCGGTTAGGACATTTTGCGACTAAGACTTGGCGAATTCCGCCAATGCCAGGTTGGGAACATTCGCCACCCGCTCCGCGCTGAACCGGTCAGCATCGAAAAGGAGTTTTGACGAATGATCGGTAAGCTGTTCGGAGCGTGGTTGGGCGAGAAGGTCGCCGGCGATCGTGAGGGCGCGAAGGGCGCGATGCTGGGCTATGGAGCGGCCGCGCTCGCCAAGCGCAGCGTTCCGACCCTAGCAGCGCTGGCCCTCGGGAGCTGGGCGTTCAGGAAGTGGCGTAACAGTCGCCGCTCCGAACCCTCCTATCCTTCCGAAGCTTCGTCTTCCTGAGCTTCGCCCTCGGGCGGATTCTCGAAATAAGGCTCGACCTTGCCGTTGAGCTTGATCGTCATCGGCTGGCCGTAACGGTCGCGGCTGCGGCCGGCCGCAACGCGGATCCACCCTTCCGAGACCGAATATTCGATGACGTTGGTCTTTTCCTGGCCGTTGAACTTGATGCCGACGCCCCGTGAAAGGAGCGCCTCGTCAAAATAGTCGCTTCGCGGATCGAGCGAGAGGCGGTCGGGCGGTGCGTTCGAAGCTTCGTCGGCCATGCGGCCGCCCTACAATCGCGCGCGTCCAGCCGTCAAACAGGCGCCGAATTTCGCCGTTGTAAAGTATACTTGACTTGCCCAGTTGCCGCCTCGGCCAGACCGGACTAAGCGGCACCCCGGAAGAGGATATGAGCGACAAGGATCCCGGCCTGCGCCGCAACGCGCCCAAGCTCGAGCTTCATGTGCCCGAACCCGCATTCCGGCCCGGCGACACGCCCGATTTCTCCTCGCTGAACTTGCCCGAGGCCGGCGCGGCTCCGCGCCCCGACACAAGCGCTCCAGCGGCGGAAACGCACCCGCTCACGACGAGCTTGGTTCGAGTCCTCGGAAGCGATGCCAAAGCGGTTGGCCCGTGGGACCCGAAGCTCGATCCGGAAACGCTTCGAAAGATGCTTCGCGACATGGTCACGGTGCGCATCTTCGACGACCGAATGTACCGCGCCCAGCGGCAGGGAAAGACCAGCTTCTACATGAAGTGCACCGGCGAGGAGGCGATCGCGGCCGCCGCCGCCGCAGCGCTCGACCGCGACGACATGCACTTTCCGACCTATCGCCAGCAGGGGCTGCTCATCGCGCGCGGCTATCCGCTGATCGAAATGATGAACCAGATTTACTCGAACCGCGGCGACAAGCTGCAGGGTCGCCAGCTGCCGATCATGTATTCCGACAAGGCGCACGGCTTCTTCTCGATCTCGGGAAATCTGGCGACCCAGTTCCCCCAGGCGGTCGGCTGGGCGATGGCTGCGGCGATCAAAGGCGACAGCCGGATCGCCATGGGCTGGGTCGGCGACGGCGCCACGGCCGAGGGCGACTTCCACAGCGCGATGACCTTCGCTGCAGTCTATAACGCCCCTGTCATACTCGCGACCGTGAACAACCAGTGGGCGATCTCGAGCTTCTCGGGGATTGCCGGGGCCGAGCGCGCGACCTTCGCGCAGCGCGCCGTGGGGTACGGAATGGCGGGGCTTCGTGTCGACGGTAACGACGCTCTTGCAGTTTATTCGGCCGTGAAATGGGCCGCAGAGCGCGCGCGCTCCAATGGCGGCCCGACCTTGATCGAATTCTTCACCTATCGCTCGGAAGGCCACTCAACCTCCGACGACCCGTCGGGCTATCGTCCGGCCAATGAAGCGAAGGCATGGCCCCTCGGCGACCCGATCGAGCGATTGAAGGCGCACCTAGTCGCGATTGGCGAATGGGACGAGGACCGTCACTCGGCGATGAGCGCGGAATGCGATTTGCAAGTTCGCGCCGCTCAGAAGGAATCCGAAAAGCTCGGAATTCTGCCCCAGCAGGGCAAGGACAATATCGGCAGCATGTTCGAGGACGTCTATGCGGCGGTGCCCTGGCACCTCGCCGAACAGCGCGAGCAGGCGTTGGCGGAGGGCCGTGACTAATGCCGACCCTAAACATGATCCAGGCGCTCAACGACGCCCACAAAGTGATGATGGCTCGCGACCAGGACATCGTCGTGTTCGGCGAGGACATCGGCTATTTCGGCGGCGTATTTCGAGTCACCGAGGGCCTCCAGAAGCAGTTCGGCAAGACCCGCGTGTTCGACGCGCCGATCAGCGAGGGCGGGATCGTCTCCACCGCGGTCGGAATGGCTTGCTACGGCCTCAAGCCGGTGATCGAGATCCAGTTCGCCGACTATATCTACCCTGGCTACGACCAGATCGTCAGCGAAGTGGCCAAGATACGCTACCGAACCGCGGCCGAGTGGACGATGCCCATGGTCATCCGAACGCCCTACGGCGGTGGAATCTTCGGTGGACAGACCCACAGCCAGTCGCCGGAATCGCTATTCACCCACATCGCGGGCCTGAAGGTCGTCATCCCGTCGACGCCTTATGATTCGAAGGGGCTTCTGATAGCCGCGATCGAGGACCCCGATCCCGTCATCTTCTTCGAGCCCAAGCGCATCTACAACGGCCCGTTCGACGGCCATCACGACCGGCCGGTCAAGCCCTGGGCCAAGCACCCAGCGAGCGAGGTTCCCGAAGGCCATTACGCCGTTCCAATCGGCAAGGCGGCGGTCGTCCGCGAAGGTAACGACCTCACCATCCTCGCTTATGGAACGATGGTCCACGTCGCGCTTGCGGCGGTCGAGGAGCGCGGGCTCGATGCCGAAGTGATCGATCTAAGAACGCTGCTCCCGCTCGACATCGAGACAATCGAGGAATCGGTGAAGAAGACCGGCCGCTGCCTGGTCGTCCACGAAGCGCCGCGAACCAGCGGCTTCGGCGCCGAGCTGGTCGCGCTCGTCCAGGAGCGCTGCTTCTATCATCTGGAGGCGCCCGTGGAACGCGTGACGGGCTGGGACACCCCTTATCCGCACGCGTACGAATGGGCCTATTTCCCGGGCCCGAAGCGCATGAACAGGGCGCTCGAGAAAGTGATGGCTGACTGATGGCTCGCTACGAATTCAAGCTTCCGGACATCGGCGAAGGCATTGCCGAGGCGGAAATCGTCGCCTGGCACGTGAAGGTCGGCGATACGATCACGGAAGACCAGCAGATCGCTGACATGATGACGGACAAAGCGACGGTCGAGATGGAATCGCCGGTCGCCGGGAAAGTTCTGGAGCTCGCCGGTGAAGTCGGCGACCAGGTGCCGATCGGCTCCGTCCTCGCAGTGATCGAGACCGAAGGCGCCGATCGCGCCGCCGAGCCGGTCGACGACAGCAGGGAAGAGCGGCCGCTTGCCGACGGTGCGGTCGAGCCGACACCCGAGCAGTCGGAGGAAATGCCAGTCGTTGCAGTGGAAGAAGCTCCCGAGCCGCCAAAGCCTGCGCCGCGCGTCGAACCCGAAGTTGCCGATAAGGAACCGGTCGCGAAGGCCCACGCCCTCGCCTCTCCGGCGGTTCGCGCCCGGGCCCGCGACCTCGGCATCGACCTCGCTCGGGTGAAGACCGCGGGCGATAGAATCAGGCATTCCGACCTCGATGCCTATCTGCTCTACAACGGAGCTTCGGTCCCGGCGCGCGGTGCAACCGCTAAGCGGAAGGACGAGGCCATCAAGGTCGTCGGCCTTCGCCGCAAGATCGCCGAGAATATGGCGGAGGCGAACCGCCGAATTCAGCATTTCACCTTGGTCGAGGAGTTCGACGTCACTGCGCTCGAGGAAACGCGCGCGATGATGAACCAGGACCGCGGCTCCAACCCGAAGCTGACTCTCCTGCCCTTCCTCATCACCGCCCTCACTCGCGGGCTAGCCGAATGGCCAATGCTCAACGCGACCTTCGATGACGAGGCGATGGTCGTCACGCGCAGGGGATCGGTGCAGATGGGAGTGGCGACGCAGACCCCGAACGGGCTGATGGTCGCAACCATCCGCGACGCGCAGTCGCGCTCGGTTTGGGAGCTTGCGTCGGAGATCCTCCGGCTGTCGGAGGCTGCGCGCACGGGAAAAGCGTCGCGCGAGGAGCTCAGCGGCGCGACCTTCACAATCTCGAGCCTCGGACCGATGGGCGGAATCACCTCCACTCCGGTGGTCAATCCGCCTCAGGTGGCGATCGTTGCGGTCAACAAGATCGAGGACAGGCTGGTCCCGCTGGACGGCGAGATCGAAATCCGCAAGCGCATGAACCTGTCGCTCAGCTGCGACCACCGGGTGGTCGACGGCTGGGACGCTGCGAGCTTCATGCAGACTCTCAAGGGCTATATCGAGAATCCGCTGCGCCTGCTCTCGGCTTAAGCGACGGCTACAGGCTCGGGGAGAGTTGGCGGAGTTGGTTCGGATGACTGCCCCGAGTAGACGATTGGAGCGAAGCTGATCAGCGCCGTGCCCGAGAGGATCAGCCCAACATAATTGAAGCCGCCAGCCGAGCTGACCAACTGAGCAACGATTGGGGTCACGGCCCGCCGATCAGCCCGCCGGTGTTGAAGGCGAACGCGAACCCCGAATAGCGAAGGCGCACCGGGTAAAGTCGGCACAGCCAGGCCGACGACGACCCGTTCATGACCGCCCAGGAGGCGTCGAAGTGCGCCCCCGCAGTCTCACTGGTCAAGTGAAAGCGTCGGGCGCCTTTTTTGGCTACTTCCCGCTGCCGAGCGCCTTCTCCAGCCGGCGCCAAAGGTCGGCAATCGCTTGAGCGGTCGGCGCAGAATGCGGGAGCAAGGCACCGATCGGCGCCCGCTCCTGGCTCACCCGCTCATAGGCGCTAGCCATCGGAATCACCGGCCAGGCTGGATGCTCTTCCAGTTCGTTGCGATGGGCGGCCCGGCGCCGGTCGACCATCGAAAAGACCGGCGCGAGGACGACCTTCGTCTTTTCGTTGCGCCCCAGATATTCGACGATGGTGTCAAGCGCCCGCCGCGACAGCGGCGCCGGGATCACCGGAACGACAATCAGGTCGGAAGCACGCAGCAGCTGGTCCGACGTATCAGTGAGCCCAGGAGGGCAATCGATGATCACTCGGTCATATTTGCCGGCGAGCGCTTCAGCGACCTTTGCTAGTCGGCGCGGCTTTCCGAGCTCGTGGAAATCCCGGTCGAGATGGCGAAGAGACCGGTCCGCACCGAGCACTTCAAGCCGCTCGTACGATGTCGGCCGGATCAGGTTCGTCAGATCGTCATTCTCGACGATGCGCTTGCGCACCGCTCCGCCGAGCGGCTCCTGGCCGACGATATAGGATGCCGCGCCCTGCGCATCGAGGTCCCAAAGCAGAGTGCTGCGTTTCGAAATGGAGGCGCTTGCCCAGGCGAGGTTCACTGCGAGCGTGGTTTTGCCGACCCCTCCTTTCGAGCTGTAGACGCCGATGATCATTCGGCCGGCCTCACCCCCCGCATGGTTGGATAACGACGCTTCACTGCCTGGATGATCAACTCGGACAGCTCTGGCGAATGGACGCGCTTGGCCGCCTCCTTGGCGCTGAACCATTTGCGCTTGCGCTGGCCGAGCTCGGGCCATTTGGGAAGCTCGCGGTCGACCCACAAAGGATGAACCACGATGTCGACCTCGATCTCGCCGAAGACCATCTGCGTCTTCACGTGGCGGAAAGTCCCGATCGGCTTGGGATCGATCGTTCCACGCACCCCGGCTTCTTCGAACGCCTCCTGCTCGGCGGCTTCGGCGAGGGTCTTGCCCGGCATTGGCCAGCCCTTCGGAATCATCCACCGTTTGGAGCGCCGGCCAGTGACCAGCAGCACTTCGATCCGCTTGTTGGACGCAAGCCGCCACGGAAGCGCTCCGGTCTGGATAGGTAATTCCCCTTGCTGCTCGCGAGTCACCGCTGAAGTATAGCCTTTCGCCAGCGTGCGCGTGATCTGTTTGAGGGCTTTCATGTCGGCTATGGCCATTTTCTAATGACCCTCGATACGTCACCTCGGCCAGCACCGTGAGTCAGGAAATCGAGCTCAAGTTGGAGGTCAATCCGGATGACCTCCCGATGATCCGCCAGGAACCGCTTTTTGCGCACGCGGAATGCCAATCCCTAGACCAAGTGACAGTCTATTATGACACTCCCGAGACAAGGCTGAAGAAGCATGGCTTTACGCTCCGGGTCCGGAGCGTTGGCGGCCGGTTCATCCAGACCGTGAAGCCGACGACTGACAGTGTCGGCCTCGTCTCAAGGGAAGAGATCGAATGCGAGGTCCGCTCGCTGAAGCCCGACCTCGCTCTCCTATCGGACCATCCCATTCGCGGCCTGCTCGGCCACGGCGAAGCCAAGCGCCTGAAGCCGCTCATCAGATATGACGTCAACCGCACGTCGTGGCGAACCGAGCGCCGAAGCGGCAGCATTCAGATCGACCTCGATCATGGAAGTGTTACTGCGCACGGCCGCTGCGAGGAATTTGCCGAGCTCGAGTTCGAGCTGGTCGACGGTTCGCCTGCAAGCTTGATCATTGCCGCTCGCCACCTTTCCGACCATGTGCCAGTCCGGCTCGGAGTGCTGACAAAAGCCGAACGCGGCTTCATGCTCGGCGCCGGACTGCTTGGCCGTGTTGCCAAGGCCGGCACAGTTCACATCGACAGGCGAATGACGGTTGCCGAGGCGTTCGAAACGGTCGTTCATGCCTGCCTCAGGCATTATCGCCTCAACGAGCCGATCGTGATTGCCGACCGCAGGGCCGAGGCGCTTCACCAGGCCCGCGTTGCAATGCGGCGTCTGCGTTCCGCCTTCACCCTGTTCCGGCCTGCCGTCGAGGATGTCGAATATCAACACCTCCGGAATGAGCTTCGCTGGTTCACCGCGCAGCTCGGAGACGCCCGGAACCTGGACGTCTATCTGGAACGCGACCTCGAGGACGACGAGCGTTCCAAGTTCGGCCGCAAGCGCGAGCGCGCCTATGACGAGGTCGTCGACGCCATGAACTCGCACAAGTTCCGGCGGCTGTTGATCGACTTGGTCGGCTGGGTCGCACTTGGCGCCTGGCGAAGCGGCAAAATTGCGCGAAGACCGGTGGAGAGCTTCGCCAACCGTCGGCTCGACCGCCTGTGGGACTCGGTTACGAGCGACACTGAGATCGCAAAGATGGACGAGGACAGGCGCCACCGTGTCCGGATCCAGGGCAAGAAGCTGCGCTACGCCGTCGAGTTCCTGCAGGAGCTATATCCCCACGCCCGAGTAGCCGAGAAGAGGTTCGCAAACGCAGTCGAGGAGCTTCAGGATTCGCTGGGCAAGCTCAACGACATGGCGACTGCACGCAAGATAGCCGACAAGGCGGCGAATGACGGCTGGCTAATCGGCTCGATCGAGGAGCGCCGGCACCTCGTCTCGGCCGAGCGGGCGTTGCGCGAGTTGAAGAGGGTCGGGCCGTTCTGGCGCCGCGACGGACAAATAGGCGCCGGGCAGGACGAAGCCTTGGCCTGATTCTAGCTCTTCTTCTTGCCGAGCTCGTGCCAGCTCTTCTCGTGAACCTCGACTCCGTGCTTCTTCGCGGCCGCCTTGATCCGCTTCCAAGCTTCGTCGCGCTCGTCGTCGCTTACGCCTTCGACCTGGTCGAAGCGGGCCATCGCGTTGCGGACATGCTCGGCGTCGTTGAGGGGCTCTTTGCGCTCCTTTGGAAACGCATAGTCGCTGTCCTTCAGCTCCTCGCGGTCCTTTGCGTCGAGTTCGCTCATGATCATCTCTCCTTCGGCGGGAACAACGCTCGGTCCCCGCCGACGGTCCACGAATTGACTCCGCTCAGGCCGCGAGGCGCACCGTTTCGCCGAGCGCGAGCTTGATCGACTCCTGCCGCTGCTCGGGGCTGACCGAGAGCCCGTCGGCAGCGACGAACTCGGGTTCCACGCCGATGAAGTTGAAGACTCCGCGGAGATATGTCTCGAGATGCTCGAGCGCGCTCGCCGGCGAACCCTCGTTGTAGAAGCCGCCTCGGGCCAAAGCGATGATCACGCGCTTGCCCTCGGCAAGGCCTTCCGGCCCGCTCTTGGTGTAGCGGAAGGTCTTCCCGGCGATCAGGATTCGGTCGATCCACGCCTTGAGCTGGGTGGGCAGCGTGAAATTGTACATGGGCGCGCCGATGACGACGGTGTCCGCGGCGATGAATTCGTCGAGCACAGTCGAATCGGCAAATGCCGAAAGCGTGAGATGCGGGAGCGGATCGGCGGCGAGGTCGCGATAGACGAGGTCTGAGCCGCCGCGCTCGATCGTAAGTTGGTCCACGATGGACCGGCTGATCGCTCGGCTCGCGCTATTCTCGCCATTGATGCTGGCGTCGATGTGAAGGACGGTCACTATTGCCTCCTTGGTATGGATTTGTTACCGAGGCACCCTAAATAACCACCGTCGGATCGCCCGCAAGAACGCACTTCTTTGTGGCGGACGAACAAATTTGTGAGACGGGAACATTGAGGTGACCAGTCGATGAGAGACCCCAGCAATCCTGTGTGCCGTACCATCAGCACCTTGCTCTCGCGGATCGGCGACAAATGGACGGTGCTGGTCGTCCAGACGCTCGGCGAGGGGCCCAAGCGCTTCAACGAGCTGCGCCGGGAAATCCCCGCGGTCTCGCAGCGGATGCTCACCCTCACGCTTCGAAATCTGGAGCGCGACGGGCTCGTCAGCCGCACCGTTACGCCGACGATACCGCCGCGTGTCGACTATGCGCTGACCGACCTCGGCCATTCGTTGCAAAAGCCCGTTTGCGCGCTCGCGACCTGGGCCTCCGACCATGTCGGCGAAATCCACGACGCTCAGGCGCGCTTCGACGATCAGCGCGACTCCGAGGCGGCATGAGCACGGCGCCTCAGCAGCCGACCCTCTGGGGGCTGCTCGACCGCGGGGACGAATTCGCCCGAAGCGGCGACGAGAAAGCCGCAATGTCTTTCTACCAGGCAGCAATCAAAGGCGCCCGCGGCCCCTTGCCTGATCCGCGCACCGCCCAGCGTCTTAGAATGGCGCAGGCCTTCATCCAGCGCCGTGTCGATGAATTCCAGCGTTCGCTCGATAGGGCAGCTGCCGACTTCCGGCCGACTGAAGCAATCGCGCAAACCCGCCTCAACCATTCGCTCGACATGCTCAAGGGCGAGCGCACGATCTACCCGCAGCAACCTGCGGTCTTCTATTATCCCTATCTCGCCCAACGGCAGTTTTTCGAAAGCGGTGAATTCGAATGGGCGGCGAGGCTCGAGGCCGCCACCTCCGACATCCGCGAAGAGCTGGTCGCACTTCTCGGCGAAGGCGCCGACTTCCGTCCCTATGTAGAGGACAAGCCGAACCGGCCCGCAAAGCAATTCCACCACCTCAACAACGACCCGAGCTGGACTGCGCTCTACCTGTGGCGCGACGGCAAGCTGGTCACCGAAATCGCCGACCGCTGCCCGCGCACGCTCGAGGCGCTCAGCCAAGTCCCGCTGAGCCATATCGGCGAGCGTACGCCCTCGGTCC
>DASQYQ010000540.1:0-2479 GCA_035639115.1 Sphingomicrobium sp.
GGGAAATGAAGGCGCTACCAATAGCGCAGAAGCAAGTAAGCGCGCGAAGCGTCGGCGCCCCCCACGCGTAATCCCCTGCCTTCGCGCAGCATGATATTTCAAGCGGGGCGCCCCTTTCCCCGTTAGCATTCCGAGTCGGAATTGCTGGATTTAGAGCAATTTACCCCTTCGGCGGCAACTCATATTTAACCTTGTTTATTCTTTGGGGGTTTTCCGGCGTCCTGAAGTGGGAATTTAATTGGAGCCGTCGACGCACTCGCGCATTAGTTCGAACGCAATGGCCAAGCGGGACGAAGCCAATCGACTTTCATGGCCATGGTGGGCGCCCTGGGCGCTGCTCGCGGTCGCTGCGACGTCGCTTCTGACCATCGCCGCGACTCTTCGCGATATTCTCTAGGCGTGGCCGCAGCGCCGCCGCCGCCGCAGGCACCGCAAGCGGCAATCGTCATCACCGGCAAGGCGCTGCCCGAAGCCAAGTCCGAGCGCGTCTATGACGTGCAGCTCATATCGCGCCGGCAGATCGAACAATCGCCGAGCCACGAGCTCGACCAGCTGCTGAAGGACATTCCGGGCCTCGAGCTCTTTCGCCGGTCGGACGCTCGAAGCGGTCATCCGACAAGCCAGGGAGTGACGCTTCGAGCGCTCGGCGGAAATGCGTCGAGCCGGGCATTGCTGGTGCTCGACGGAGTGCCTCAGGCGGATCCCTTCGGCGGCTGGGTGAACTGGCCGGCGTACGATCCCGCCGATCTCTCCGAAATCCGCGTCGTCCGTGGCGGCGGAAGCGTCGCGAACGGCCCCGGGGCCCTTGCCGGCACGATCGAAATGACCAGCCGTTCTGACTCGGGCCTCTCGGGAGAGCTGGATGCCGGAAGCAGGGACTCGCTCGACGCGCGCGGTCGTGCCGCTGTCGATGCCGGAGGCGGCGTCCTAAGCCTGTCGGCACGAGGACAGCGCAGCGACGGATTCATACCGGTCACCGAAGCGACCCGCGGTCCGGCGGACGAGGCTGCACCCTACCATGATTGGAGCAGCCGTGCGCGCTGGGTTGCGCCCCTCGCTTCGGATACGGAACTGCAGGCGAGCCTCGACGGCTTCCACGACTGGCGCACGCGGGGGACTGATTTCACCGAGAACCGCACCAACGGAGCCGACGCGTCGGTCCGACTCGTCGGACGTGGTCCTTGGCAGTGGAGCGCGCTCGGCTACTGGCAGTGGCGAAACCTCATGAGCAGCTTCGCCAGCGTGACCGCCGGACGAATGGAAGCGAACCGGGTGTCGCTGCAATATTCGGTGCCCTCGCATGGTCTCGGCTCTAGCCTCGAGCTGCGCCCGCCGATGCCCCGAGGGATTGAGCTTCGGCTTGGTGCCGACACGCGTCGGACCACCGGAGAGTCGCGAGAGTTCTTCTCATATGTGGATGGCGATCCCACGCGCCGGCGCGCCGTCGGTGGTGATAGCTGGACTGCCGGGGCCTATGCGGAAGCGACCGCCGACCTCGGCGGCGCGACTCTGACCGGCGGCGCTCGTGTCGATCACTGGAGCATCACGAACGGTCATCTCTTCGAGCAGACGATTGCCACCGGGGCGGTGCTGACGGACACGCACGACCCCTCGCGCGGTGGTTGGCTTCCAACTGTGCGCGGCGGCGTGACGGCGCCGCTTGGCGGAGGCGTCAGGCTGCGCTCGGCAGCATATCTCGGCTGGCGAATGCCGACCCTCAATGAGCTGTTCCGCCCGTTCCGCGCCGGGAGCGACGCGACGGCGGCGAACCCCGATCTCAACCCCGAACGGCTGGCGGGCGCGGAGGCCGGGCTGGAATATGCGCGCGGGCCGCTGCAACTGTCGCTCACGGGCTTCGTCAACCGGCTGAGGGACGCCATCGCCAATGTCACCATGGGACATGGGCCTGGGACGTTCCCCGGTGTCGGCTTTGTCGGTCCGGGTGGAACCTATTTCGTCCGCGAGAATGTCGACGCGGTGAAGGTGCGCGGGATCGAGGCTTCCGCAAATTGGTCCGACGGGCATTGGTTCGCCCGAGCGGGGGCGAGCTTCACTCATGCTCGGATGGAGGGGAGCGGATCGGCCGAATTTCTCGACGGTTTGCGGCCAGCGCAAACGCCCAACTTCGGCGGAACGCTCGCAGTCGGCTGGGAGGATGGCCGGAGGTCCGTCCAGCTGGTGCTTCGCCGGGTTGGAGCTCAGTTCGACGACGATCTCAATACCGGGGTGCTGAGGGGCGCAACGACGCTCGACGCGTTCGCTTCGTGGCCGCTGGCCAATCGTCTTGACCTGGTTGCGCGGGCGGAAAACCTCACCAATAGCCTCGTCATGGCTGGGATTAATGGTGACAATAGCGTGGAACGCGCGACTCCGCGCACCTTGTGGATCGGGCTTGAGCTGCGCTGACTATTTTGCGCGCGTGTAGAGGAATGCGGTAATGTCCCGGGCATCCTCTTCGCCGACGTTGAGGTCGGGCATC
>DASQYQ010000541.1:0-4203 GCA_035639115.1 Sphingomicrobium sp.
CTGCGCCCCGGTGTTGGAACGAGCGTCCGGCCTTAGGGCTGGCGTGGATTTCAAGCTCGGCTACAGCCCCGAGCGCATCAATCCCGGCGACAAAGCGCATCCGATCCAGAAGATCACAAAGGTCGTTGCCGGACAGGACCCGGAGACGCTCGCGACGCTCTCCGACCTTTACGGATCGATCATCGAGGCGGGCATCCACAAGGCTCCGTCGATCAAGGTCGCGGAGGCGGCGAAGGTCATCGAGAACACGCAGCGCGATCTCAACATCGCGCTGATGAACGAGATCGCGAAGATCTGCCATTTGCTCGGCATTCGAACGCGCGACGTGCTCGACGCGGCCGGGACGAAATGGAATTTCCTCAAGTTCCACCCTGGCTTGGTCGGCGGCCACTGCATCGGCGTCGACCCTTATTATCTCACCGCCAAGGCCGAGCAGCTCGGCTACCAGCCCGAGGTGATCCTCGCGGGGCGGCGCGTAAACGACGGAATGGGAGCGTACCTTGCTCAGCGTGTCGTCAAGCTGATTGCGTCGAGCGGGCGCCCGTTCGCCGGCGCGCGGGTCGGAATCCTCGGCTTTACGTTCAAGGAGAATGTGCCCGACATCCGCAATTCGAAAGTTATCGACACCTGGCGCGAGCTGAGGGAGTTCGGGATCGTGCCGGTCGTCCATGACGCCCGCGCCGATCCCGCGGCGGTGCGCCACGAATATGATGTCGACCTATGCGGCCTCGACGAGTTCAAGGATTTGAGCGCGCTCATCTACGCCGTCGGCCACGACGCCTATCGGCAGCTCCATCCCCGAATCAGCGACATGCTCGCGGAAGGTGGCGTGCTCGCCGACGTGCGTTCGTTGCTCGACCCCAAGTCGCTGCGCGAGGATATCGTCTACTGGAGCCTCTAGATTGGGTAGTGGCCGGGCTCTCCAGCGATGGTGATCCACCTCAATTCGGTGAACGCCTCGATCCCGGCCTTGCCGCCGAACCGGCCATAACCCGATGCGCCGACCCCGCCGAATGGCATTTGTGGCTCGTCCTGAACGGTCGCACCATTGATGTGGCAGATTCCGGAGCGGATCCGGCGCGCCACCCGAAGGCCGCGGGCGGTATCGCGGGTGAATACGGCGGCGGATAGGCCGTATTCGCTGTCGTTGGCGACTTCGATCGCTTCTTCCTCGTCGGCGACCCTGATAATTCCAACCACGGGTCCGAAGCTTTCGTCGCGGTAAAGGCGCATCGTCGGCTTGATTCCGTCGAGGACCTTTGCCACCCCAGACGCGATCGAGCGCGCGCCCTGGCTCAGCGCATCGTCGACGAGATTGCGAACGCTCGCTTGCGCTTCCTCGTCGACCTGCTGGCCGACGGCGGGCGCGGGCATGTCCCCAGCCTTTTTCGCGAACCGCCGAACGAATTCGTCCGCGACAGCGTCGATGACGATGATGCGCTCGGTCGACATGCAAATCTGCCCCGCGTTCATGAACGCGCCGAAGGCGGCGGCCTTCACGGCTTCGTCGAGATCGGCGTCGTCGAGCACGACCAGTGGCGCCTTTCCGCCGAGTTCGAGCAGCACCGGCTTCAAATTGTTGGCGGCGCGCTTGGCGACGATTTTTCCGACGGCAGTGGACCCCGTGAAGTTGATTCGTCTGACCGCCGGGTGGTCGATGAGGGCGCCGACGACGTCGCCGGCGTGCTCCGGCTCGTTCGTCACCAAGTTGACCACGCCGCCGGGAAAGCCTGCCGCAGCGAAGGCTTCGACGATCAGGCCATGTGTCCTGGGGCAACGCTCGGACGCCTTGAGGATTATCGTGTTCCCGCAGGCGAGGGGTGTGGCGATGGCTCTGCAGCCGAGGATCACCGGAGCATTCCACGGCGCTATCCCAAGGACCACCCCGACCGGCTCTCGCAAGGCAAGGGAAAGCAGGCCCGGCTTGTCGGACGGGATCACTTCGCCGGTGATCTGGGTCGTCAGTGCGGCCGCCTCGCGAACCATCCCCGCCCCGAGCATGACATTGAACCGCGCCCACGGCTCGGACGCGCGGAGTTCGGCTGCCATGGCCTCGACGAATGAATCGGCGCGCGCTTCCAGTTGCTCTGCAGCCCCACTCAGCAATGATCGGCGCATGTTGGGACCAAGCGCTGACCAGGAGGGAAAGGCGGCGGAGGCTGCTTCTGCGGCCGTTGTCGGTGAGCGATCCATGCGTTGCGGCTAGCGCGGTCAGCCGCGCGCCGCCACTGCTGCGTTGTGGGAGAAGTTTTCTCCGTTTCGGGACAAGAGTTTAGCGCTCGAATACCCTTCCTCGATAGAGGCGCGCGATGCATTCGCGAATCTCACCGAGCGTTCAGAAGCCGCGTGAGCTGCGCAGGCGTGTGCTTGTGCCGGCGCGTCTTCGCCATGGCTGCTCGTGGAGCGACGCGTGCATTCTCAACGTGTCATCGCGCGGGCTCATGATCCACACGGGAAGGCGCGCCTCCCGCGGCAGCAGGATCGAGATCAGGCGCGGCGATCACATCATTGCCGCTCGGGTCGTCTGGCGGCACGGCATTGGCAGGGCCGTTTTCAGCCGGGTCGGCTGCTCTTCGAAATTGAGTGTCAGGCGTCTGCCGATTGGAGCCAGGACTCGAGATCTTCGCTTCCGCCGATTCGTTCTTCGTCGATGAACACCTGCGGGGTAGTGTCGACTCCCTGCTCGGCCTGAAATTCGTCGACCTCGCCGCGCGAGGTCAGGAGCCGGTCCTCAAACGAAATGCCAGCATCTTCCAGCATCTTCTTGGCCCGCAGGCCATACGGACATTCGTGATCGGGGAGCTTCATTCGGTACAGGACAACTTTACGTTCGGACATTGGAACTCTCTTACTTAACGGTCTGGACGCAATTCGCGTGCTGCCGGAAAGTTGCCTCGCCAGCGCTGAGCGCTATGCGGGGCTGCGATGAACCCACTCTACGAGCAGATGAGCACCAGCGTGTTCGAGCGCATGTCCGGACTGGCTGCACGGCATGGGGCAGTGAACCTGGGGCAAGGCTTTCCCGATTTCGGCTGGCCACCGGAAATCCTCGAAGCCGCCGCAAAGGCGGTGGTCGAAGGATCGAACCAGTACGCGCCTTCACGGGGCACGATGGCGCTGAGGGACGCAGTCGCTGCTCACTACAATCGTCACTACGGCCAGGATTTCAGCGCCGAAAACATCTGCGTGACGAGCGGTGCCACCGAAGCACTCGGATCGGCGATCCTCGCGACGGTACAGCCGGGTGACGAGGTCATCATCCTGACTCCCGCCTACGACAGCTATGCGCCGATGATCCGAAGGGCAGGGGCGACGCCCGTCGAAGTCGCGCTCCGCCCGCCGGAATGGCGGATTGAGGCGCGGGCGCTGGAAGCCGCAATCTCTCGAAAGACCCGAGCGATCATCCTCAACAACCCGCATAATCCCGCGGGTCGGCTGTTCGGCTCCGACGACCTGGAGATCGTGGCCCGGCTCGCCGACGAGCACGACCTCATCGTAATCGCCGACGAAGTCTGGGAGCACGTCGTGCTCGACGGGCGCAGCTTTACGCCGCTTGCGACCCTGCCGGGCATGGCAGAGCGGACGATCAAGGTCGCGTCTGCTGGGAAAATCTTCTCGCTGACGGGGTGGAAGGTAGGTTGGATCGCCGCGGCTCCAGCGCTTGCGCTGGTCGTGTCGCGTGCGCACCAGTTCCTCACCTTCTCAACGGCCCCCAACCTCCAGGCGGCTGTCGCATTCGGGCTGAACGAGGGCGATTCGTGGCTGAAGCCGATGCGGGACCGGTTCCAACGATCGCGCGACCTGATGACCGCCGGGCTGCGGGAGGCCGGCTACGCGGTGCTCGACGCGGCCGCGACCTATTTTCTCTGCGTGGATCTCAGGGTCTCCGGCATCGATATTGGCGATGAACAATTCGCTCAAACCGCGGTGGCTCAGGCCGGGGTTGCGGTCGTGCCGCTGTCCGCCTTCGCGGAAAAAGACGCCCCCCGGCATCTTGTCCGCCTTTGCTTCGGCAAGAGGGACGAGACCATCGACGCCGGAATTGCGGCAATGGCGAAAGCGAAGGCGATCTTTGCGTGAAGGCCTCTGACGACGCCTCCCAGCTGTTGGAGCTGTTCGGGATCGACCACGCGGGAGGTCTCGTCAGCCGCTCGCCCATCGATGGAACAGTCATCGGCCGGGTCACTGTCGGCGATCCAGAGA
>DASQYQ010000542.1:0-4677 GCA_035639115.1 Sphingomicrobium sp.
CAATCCTGCGATTCAACAGATGGAACAGAAGCGCGCCGAGCTTCAGTCCGATTACCAGGAGCAGCTCCAGCATCGTAAGCCGGACCATCCGGCCGTCCAGCAAGCCGCCGCTGCGGTCAAGGAACTGGACGGGCAGATTACGGCGCTTGCGAACAGCATCCGCAACTCCATTCACAACCAGTATGTGACTGCGCAGCAGCAGGAGTCCCAGCTCGAAGCCGCCGTCGGGCAGCTGAAGGGCGCGACTCTCGCGGAGCAGGGGCTCGGCATCCGCTACAACATCCTCAAGCGGGAGGTGGACACCAACCGCCAGCTCTACGACGGGCTTCTTCAGCGCTACAAGGAAGTGAGCGCGGAAGCGGGCGTCACTTCGAACAACATCTCGGTGATCGACCGCGCTGATCCGCCGCTGCTTCCGGTTTCGCCCAACCCGTTCCTGAACATGTCCTTGGCACTCTTCGGCGGACTGATCGTCGCCTTCGGGGCCGTTGCTGCGCTCGAAGTCTTCCACGACGGAGTCAGGGGTCCGGACGAGGTCGAGACGCGCTTCGGAACGCCGCTGCTCGGCGTCGTTCCGCGCCTCGTCGGGAGCGGTGCGTCCGAGGCTTTGGACCAGCCCGACTCACAGATTTCCGAAGCCTATCAGACGGTGCGGGCATCGGTTGAACTGTCAACCGAAGGCGGCGCTCCTCGAACGATGCTCATCACAAGCTGCCGGGAAGGCGAGGGGAAGACCACCACTGCTATTGCGATGGCGCGCGATGCCGCCGCAGCTGGCGCAAAGGTCATTCTGATCGACGCCGACATGCGCCGCCCGTCGGTTCACACGGTCCTAAACATTTCGAAGACGCCTGGCCTCAGCAACTTGCTGACGCAATCGCTATCGGCTGATTCGGTCATCTGCGAAACCGAAACGCCGGGCTTGTTCGTAATGCCCGCGGGACCAAAGCCGCCTAGTCCGGCGGAGCTGTTGTCTGGAGCCGGGTTCCGCGCGCTGCTCACCTATCTGAAAGAGCACTACGACCAGGTGATCATCGACAGCCCGCCGGTGCTCGGCCTGGCAGATGCGGCGAGGCTTTCCGCGGCGGTTGACGGCACGATGATCGTCATCGAAGCGAACCGCTCGCAGCGCGGCGCCATCGAAGCTGCACTTCGCCGCCTGACTGCGGCCCGGGCGCGCATTATCGGCGCGGTGCTGGTCAAGTTCGATCCGAAGAAGGCGGACGTCGGCGCGAACTACATGCTCAACTATTACGCTTACGGCGAGGACGAGAAGGGCTCGCTCGCTGCCTGACCAGGGCTCGGGCCGTCCGACTACGCAGTCGCAAGCTGATGCGCGTGGGCCATAATTCTGTCGGAGCATAGATGGGCCTGAGGATCGCCGGATGCCTGCTCCTGGCAGCAGTTGCGCTTGCAGCTGATTCCGCGCCCCGGGCCGCACCAATAAAGTTGAGCGGCACGGTAGCGTGGCCCGGCTTTTCACCGCCGGTAACGATCCACGGAGATCCGGAGCTCGAGTTGCTGAGCCTGGAAGGCTCCGTGCCCGCCGCTGTGATTGGGCCCGCTACCGTCCGGAACGCGTTCCAGGTCGTCCACGTCAGCCAATCAGCAACCGTCGGGCGTCTGGAAGTCCGAAGCCTCGATGCTCAAGTGACCGATGCCTGCGTTCGCGGCCATGCCGATGTCGTCGTCATCCATGAAGTGCACTGCACGATGACGGGAGGGCCGCAGGTTGGCCGAGTCAATATTCCCTTCGGTCTGCAGATCTCGGGCGGAAACAGCGTGTCGGTCACGAACAGCAGTTTCCAGGGGTTCCTGTGGAGTGGCCCGGCGGATCGCTACTGGATCGGTGAAGGGATTACGATCGAGAGCGGCGTTACGGGCGTACAGTTCGATAGTGTGACGTCCAACGGCAACACGGATGCGGGTTTCGACATCAAGCCCTTTGTCGTCATGAATCATGTGTCGGCGTTCGACAATTGCCGGAACTTCCGCTTCTGGTCGGGCGCAGATGTGGGCACGCTGACGACCGGCGATACGATCAGGCGTGGAGGCAAGACGGATTGCTCTGGGATTTGGCTGAGCGGCTCCGACACCGGACCTCGGCCGAAGCTGCACATCCGAAAGTTCGTCGTTCGAATGACTCGACCGGGGACTCTAATCGAGGTCGAGAATGGTCCCGCCGATATTCAAATCGACGAATGCGACATCCAGGCGCCGGCCGGCAGCTCGATGGTAAACTTCAAGGAGGGGCACGGGAACCTGGTGCTCGGCCGAGGATGCAAGCTGCGGCCGGATAGCTGAGAGGGGCTCAGACAATCGCTGCGACGAGGTGGCGAAGGCCCCTTCTATACTGAGGAAGGATCACAGCGACGATCGCAGCATAGATCAGCGCTGCCGCGCCACAGAGAAGAATGATCGTGAGTGGCGAGCTGGGGTTGTAAGCGTTGAACAAGATTGCGACCGCAAGTCCCATCGACGCCGAGGCTGCAGTCGGGGCCGCAAGCGCTCTGACGTGGTCTCGGAGGCCAATCCCTGAGATCCGACGAGTAAGGAAGATTTGCAGCGGAAGGAGGAGTAAGGCCCTCACGCTGTAGGCCAGCGCCAGAACTCGCAACCCATAGGGAACCGCGAACCAGGTAACGACCGTCGTCGTGACGAGATCGAGGATTGCCAGGCGCCGCTGCCAAGTGATGCGCCCGTTCGCGGCCAGAAGCATGAGAACGAAGGGCGTGATTGCAAAGGGCAGCGCGAGCGGCAGCAGCATCGGAGCAACCATCCCGGCGTCGTGCCACTGGGGACCGAACAGGGCCGGCACGATCCACGGTCCCGCGGCAGCGTAGCCAACGAGCGCCGGAAATGAGAGGAGAGAGGATTGCTGCAGGATTGAGACGTAAGCAGCCTTGAGTTCGCTCTTTTCGTGCTCGAGGCGCGAAAAGGTCTGCAGTGCAACCGTTGCGAAGGGTCCGACGATCTGCGGCCCGATCAATTCGGCACACCGCCAGGCGACGCGATAAGAGCTGAGAGGGACGGCGCCGAGTACGCGGGCGATCCCTAGGTCAGTCACCCGCAGGCTCAACTTATTAACGACCTGCGCTAGCCCGAGATCGACCCAACTCCTGAAATATGCGCCAGCCGATCGGTGATCGAACGCGATTCCGGGGCGCCATCGGACAGAAGCCCAGGTCAATGCAGTGAACACGAGTTCACGTACGATTCGTTGGAGGACGAGCGCCCAGATGCCCGCACCGAGCAGCGCCGCAACGACCGCAACGACGCCGCTGATCAGCCCACCGATCACCGATCGAACCGCGAGCGTCTTGTGACCGAATTCGCGCAAGCGCAGCGCCATGTGGGTGTTGCCGGCTCCGCTAAGCACGACTCCCACCGAGAGCCACCGCAGGCACTCACCCAGCTGGGGCATGTGGAAGATGCGCTCGGCTGCTGGCCCAGCAGCGATCATCACGGCCGAATAGGCTGCGGCGAGGATCATGTTGGTCCAAAAGATCGTGTCGAGATCGCGGTGGTCCAGATACTTTAGGCGCGCGACCCGCTGGTCCACCCCCGCCGCGCAGAAGGCTCTACCGATGTCGGTGAAGAGAAACGCGAGCGCGAAGGTGCCGATCGCCTCCTTGTCCAAAAGCCGCGCGAGGACGACGAACACAAAGAAAGAGAAGAGCTGGTCGCCGGCCGCTTGGCCCATGGTCCAGAATATGGATTTGTGCGTACGGCGCCGCAGATGCGGATCGAAGGCGGCGGTTTCCGCAGTTGCTTCGGAGCGCTCGTCCATCGGCCCAATCTTGTTGTGACTAGACCATGTTACGGTTACCAAATCCATAGTCCAGCGGTCGCGCTGATTGTGGGGGACGATGGTCGGGTCTGTGACGTTGGAGATTGCTCGGCGGCTATATCGCTGGCGTCACTCGAACATCGGAATCAAGAAGCGGCTGAAGCGCCTGCGGAAGGAACTCGACGACGTTCCTCGGACAGATGTCGGCGTTCGCCTAAAAGACCTAGATCCCTCGCTCGACAAGCGCGTCGCTCCGATGCGCCAGAAGGATCGCGAGCTGATTATCGGCGACTTCGACCAGGACGGAGGGATTCTTCCGCGGTTCGGGGAAATCGCTGGCGCTCCGACGATCGCTCCGACGCAGTTCCTTGCTCGCAGCGGATCCAAAGTTTCGCTGGTGGATCTCAATGGCAGGCTCGGTGTCCGTAAAGATTTTGCGAGCGAGATCGGGAGGTTCGTGCTCGAGCTGGAGGCGTTGCTGTGCCTCGAAAGGGGCAATTGCCCGGTGCCTCGAGTCATGAACGTCGACTGGGAAACGCATTCGATCACGCTGACCTTCGTGCCCGGTCACGTGGTCCGCGAGCTGCTGGCAGCAGCCGGCGCGAACATTCGCGATCGGGATTTGAGGGAGCCTTTCTCGCGCAGCCGCCTGCGCGAGCGCGTCCGCGTCGGTCTCCAATTTGTGCCGAAGATCATGTCCGACAAGCAGATCGCCGGGATCGCGGCCGGCTTGAACGCAATCCACTCGGCGGGCTTTTCCCTCGAGGACGTCAAGTTCGGCAACATCATCCTGGAAGCGAATTCGGGAGAGCCCGTCTTCATCGACCTGGAGCGAGCGCTTCCCATCGACGGCCTGCCCCACAAGCTTGCCGATCATCTCAAAGAAA
>DASQYQ010000543.1:0-2606 GCA_035639115.1 Sphingomicrobium sp.
AGCGCTTGCGTCGGCCTCGAAAGGGCTTCTGAAGCCCGGGCGAGGCGCGAGATCATACTGATGTCGACGGCGCAGTGTGTTTCGGCATGGAATAAGGACCCCGTATTCGGGGTGATCGGCATCCAATCGGGACCCCGGGACAAGGGTCCACAGTGGCTTCCATCAAGTCATGGAAGCCGAGGTTGGGATGCTGGTGGTGGAGACGATTGCGAAGATCCGTCGCGCCTATTTTGTTCACGGTCAGCCAATCAAGGCGATCTGCCGGGAGTTAGGTGTATCGCGCAAGGTGGTCCGCAAGGTCATCCGTTCCGAGGCGACGGAGTTCCGGTACGAGCGAGAGACGCAGCCGCTTCCGAAGATGGGCCCCTGGAGCGACGAGCTTGACCGGCTGCTGGCGGCGAACGAGAGCAAGGCGGCGCGGGAACGGCTGACGCTGATCCGGTTGTTCGAAGAGCTTCGCGGCCTTGGCTATGCCGGCGGCTATGATGCGGTTCGTCGCTATGCGCGGCGGTGGAGCCGGGAGCGTGGCGCCTCGACCACCTCAGCCTATGTGCCGCTGAGCTTTGCGCCCGGAGAAGCCTACCAGTTTGACTGGAGCCACGAAGTGGTCCTGCTGAGCGGGGTCACGGTGATCGTGAAGGCGGCTCACGTCCGGCTCTGCCACAGCCGGATGCTGTTCGTTCGGGCCTATCCGCGCGAGACGCAAGAGATGGTGTTTGACGCCCACGATCGGGCGTTCGCGCTGTTCAAGGGTGCCTGCAGGCGCGGCATTTACGACAACATGAAGACGGCGGTGGAGACCATCTTCGTCGGCAAGGGGCGCCTCTACAATCGCCGCTTCCTGCAGATGTGCAGCCACTATCTGGTCGATCCGGTTGCCTGCACGCCGGCGTCGGGCTGGGAGAAGGGCCAGGTTGAGAACCAGGTCGGGCTGGTCCGCGAACGCTTCTTCACCCCACGGCTGCGCTTCAAGACGCTGGATGAGCTGAACGCCTGGCTGCTCGATAAATGCATCGCCTACGCCAAGGCGCATCGGCATCCGGAGTTCGCGGACCGAACCATCTGGGAAGTCTTCGAATCCGAGCGACCGAGGCTCGTTACTTATGCCGGTCGCTTCGACGGCTTCCATGCCGTGCCCGCCTCGATCTCGAAGACCTGCCTGGTGCGCTTTGACAACAACAAATACTCGGTGGCGGCGAGCGCAGTCGGGCGGCCCGTTGAGGTCCAGGCCTATGCCGACCGCATCGTGATCCGCCAGGACGGCCGGATCGTTGCGGAGCATCAGCGATCATTTAGCCGCGGCGAGACGGTCTACGATCCCTGGCACTATGTACCTGTGCTGGTGCGCAAGCCCGGCGCCTTGCGCAACGGCGCGCCCTTCAAGGACTGGGTGTTGCCGGCCGCGATGGAGCGCGTGCGGCGGAAGCTTGCGGGCGCTGAGGACGGCAATCGCCAGATGGTCGACATCCTCAACGCGGTGCTGACCGATGGGCTCCCGGCTGTGGAAGCCGCCTGTGCTGAAGCGCTCGGTCACGGCGTTCATTCCGCTGATGTCGTGCTCAACATTCTGGCTCGGCAACGTGAGCCCGCCCCACCAGCCAACATCCTGACGCCAGCCGCACTGACGCTTCGCCATGCGCCGATCGCCGATTGTGCCCGCTACGACAACCTCCGGAGGACCATCTGATGGAACGAACCCAAATCTTCGACCTCATGGGTGAGCTCAAGCTTTACGGAATGAAGGCCGCCTTCGACGAGATCATGGCGACCGCCATCAAGCGCCAGCACGAACCCCAGCGCATTGTCGGCGATCTGCTCACCGCCGAGATCAGCGAGAAGCAGGCACGTTCGATCAAGTACCAGCTCACGATTGCCAAGCTTCCACTCGCCAAGGACATCGACGACTTCCAGTTCGACGGCACGCCGATCAACCAAACGCTCGTCAATGATCTCGCTGGCGGCGGCTTCATCGTCCAGCAACGCAATGTCGTGCTGGTCGGGGGGACCGGGACCGGCAAGACCCACCTGGCCATCGCCATCGCCAGAAGTTGCATCCGCGATGGCGCCAGAGGACGCTTCTACAACGTCGTCGACCTCGTCAACCGGCTCGAGACCGAGACCCGCAACGGTCGGCAGGGCCGGCTCGCCGAGCATCTGACCCGGATGGACTTCATCGTTCTCGACGAGCTGGGCTATCTGCCGTTCGCACAGTCCGGCGGTCAGCTCCTGTTCCACCTCATCAGCCGGCTCTACGAACGAACCTCCGTCATCGTCACCACCAATCTGGCATTCGGCGAATGGCCGAGCGTGTTCGGCGATGCCAAAATGACCACCGCGCTGCTCGACCGCTTGACCCATCACTGCGACATCGTCGAGACCGGTAACGACAGCTGGCGCTTCAAAAGCCGCGACGACGATCACACAACCCGCGCTCGCGCCGTCTCCGCAACCCCGGCCAGCTCCGACGCCGCGAGCGCTACCAGCAAACCACGCCGATCAAAGGGGTCCCTTTTGGATGCTGATACGGGGTCCCATTCCAATGCCGATTGACAGCACAGGCCCGATATTCCCGGCGTAGCATCAACACCATGCCGACGGCGGTCGAG